>NZ_JAGXJG010000061.1:0-24908 GCF_019091725.1 Cellulomonas sp. GbtcB1
GGCGTTCACCGCGGGGATGACGTTGTCGGCGTTCTGCAGGCCCTGGTCGTCCTCGTGCACCAACACGCTGCTGCTGCAGAAGGCCAGCCACGACATCGACATCGTCCACTACCTCGCGCACGGGTACACCCGCCGGGTCGTGGGGATGGGTGACCTCATGGTCTACGGCGACGTGACCGACCGCCGGGACCGCACGGGCGAGCTCATGCCCGACTGGTTCTCGCTGGACAACTGGCCGCCGGCCGCGGCCACGGGGTTGAACCCGGTCGTCGGCGTCGAGGACGTCTCGATGATGATGATGACGCTCGACAACGGGGTCATGGCCAGCTACCAGCAGTGCCACTTCACGCCGGACTACTGGCGGAACTACACCGTCATCGGCACCGAGGGCCGGCTGGAGAACTTCGGCGACACCAACGACGCGATGGTCCGGGTGTGGAACCGCCGGCACGAGTGGCAGCTCGCCGGCGACGCCGAGTACGTCGTCGAGGGCGTCGACAGCGGGCACGCGGACGCCGACCTGGAGTCGATGCGCGAGTTCCTCGACCACGTCGTCGACGGCGCGCCCACCGTCGTCTCCCCGCTGGCCGCCCGCGAGGCGGTCGCCGCCGGGTCGCTCGCCGCCGCGTCGCTGCGGGACGGCTCGCGGCCGGTCGACGTGCCCGAGCTGCCCGCCCACGTCGTCGCCCACTTCCGGCGCATCGCCGCCCCGCAGGCCTAGCCCCGCGGCACCACCAGCAAAGGAACAGCACCATGAGCGTGAAGCTGCTCGACATGGTTCGAGCCCACAAGTCCGGCACCCCGGTGGGGATCGCGGCGGTGTGCCCGGCGCACCCGCTCGTGCTCCGGGCCGCGATCGCGCAGGCGGTCGAGGACGGGACGCCGGTCCTCATCGAGGCCACGAGCAACCAGGTCGACCAGTTCGGCGGCTACACCGGCATGCGCCCGGCGGACTTCCGCGCGCTCTGCCTGTCGATCGCCGCGGAGGAGGGGCTGCCCGCGGACCGGCTGATCCTGGGCGGGGACCACCTCGGCCCGAACCGGTGGCAGACCGAGCCGGCGGAGCAGGCGATGACGAAGGCCCTCGACCTGGTCGCGGCGTACGTCGCGGCGGGCTACGAGAAGATCCACCTCGACTGCTCGATGGCGTGCGCCGACGACACCCTGCCGCTGTCGGACGAGGTGGTCGCCGAGCGGGCCGCCCGGATGCTGGCCGTCGCCGAGCGGACCGCGGCCGACGCGGGCCTGGCGCACCGCCCCGTCTACGTCATCGGCACCGAGGTGCCGGTCCCGGGCGGCGCGCACGAGGAGCTCGGCGAGCCCCGCGCCACGTCGCCCGAGGCCGCCCGCGCGACGATCGCGGCCCACCGGCGGGCGTTCGCGGAGCACGGGGTGCTCGACGCCTGGGACCGGGTGATCGCGCTCGTCGTCCAGCCGGCCGTCGAGGTCGACCACCTGCGCGTCATCCCGTACGACCGCAGCAAGACGGTCGCGCTGCGCACCGTCCTCGACGACGAGCCCACGATGCTCTTCGAGGCGCACTCGACGGACTACCAGCTCCCGGAGCACCTGCGCGAGCTGGTCGAGGACCACTGGTTCGTCATCAAGGTCGGCCCCGGCCTGACGTTCAACCTGCGCGAGGGGCTGTTCGCGCTGTCGCACATCGAGGACGAGCTGGTGCCCGCCGAGCAGCGGTCCGGCCTGCGCTCGGTCATCGAGTCGACGATGGTGGCCGACCCCGGGCGCTGGGCCTCCTACTACGAGGGCGACGAGGGCGAGCAGCGCATCCAGCGCCGCTACTCCTACTCCGACCGGCTGCGCTACTACCTGCCGGACGCGGCCATCGAGGCCGCGCAGGAGCGGCTGCTCGACAACCTCGCGGCGATCGAGATCCCGCTCCCGCTGCTCAGCCAGTACCTGCCCGCGCAGTACGACCGCGTGCTGCGCGGCGAGCTGCAGAACGACCCCCGCGCGCTCGCGATGGACCGGGTCAAGGACGCGCTGCGCGCGTACGCCTTCGCCACGAACCCCCAGGAGGTGGGTGCATGACCGCCACGTTCACCGAGCTGTTCGCGCCGCTGGACGTCGAGGGCTCCGCCCACACGGCCCGCGAGATCGCGCAGCAGCCGGCCGTGTGGCGCAAGGTCGCCGACCTGCTCGCCGCCGCCCGCGCGGAGCTCGACGCGAAGATCGCGCCGCTGCTCGCGCGGGACGACGTCCGGATCGTGTTCACCGGGGCCGGCACGTCCGCGTTCGTGGGCGACACCATCGCCCCCGCGCTCGGCGAGCGGCACGGGCGGCCCGCGGAGGCGGTGCCGACGACGGACATCGTGTCGAACCCGCGCGCCGCGTTCGCCGGCGACCGGCCGACGCTGCTCGTGTCCTTCGCGCGGTCCGGCAACAGCCCCGAGTCGGTGGCGGCGACGGAGCTCGCCGAGCAGCTGCTCACCGAGGTGCACCACCTGATCATCACGTGCAACGCCGACGGCATGCTGGCGACGGAGCACGCCGCCCGCGCGCGCTCGACGGTGGTGCTGCTGCCGCCGGAGACGAACGACCAGTCGTTCGCCATGACGTCGAGCTTCTCCTCGATGCTGCTGACCGGGTGGCTGGTGACGTCCGGCGCCGGCGACGACGAGGTGCGCGCGACCTGCGCGCGGGTGGCGGCGGCCGGCGACGCGCTGCTGGCGGAGCGCGTGGGCGAGATCGAGCAGCTCGCGTTCACCGCACCCGGGCGGATCGTCTACCTCGGCTCGGGCCCGCTCGCGGGCGCCGCGAACGAGGCGGGCCTGAAGATCCTCGAGCTCACCGCGGGCAAGGTCGTGCCGTGGTCCGACTCGTCGCTCGGGTTCCGGCACGGCCCGAAGGCGGTGCTCGACCCGACGACGCTCGCGGTCGTGCTCGTGTCCGGCGACCCGTACACCCGCCGGTACGACCTCGACATGGCGCGCGAGCTCGCCGGCTCCGTCGCGGCCGGGCGGCTCCTGGTGCTGTCGGCCGACCCGGTCGAGCTCGACGGCGCGGTGACCTGGTCGTTCCCCGAGCTCGCGGGCGCGGGGGACGTCGCCACCGCCCTGGTCGCGGTGCTGGTGGCGCAGGTCGTCGCGCTGTTCTCGTCCGTCGGCGTCGGCTGCACCCCGGACAACCCGTTCCCCGGCGGCAGCGTCAACCGGGTGGTCCAGGGCGTCGTCATCCACCCGCTGGAGGGCTGAGGAGTGCCGGACCCGGCCGCGTCCACGATCCTCGTCGCCGACGGCGTCGTGCGGGGTGCGGCCGTGTCCGGACCCGGCTGGGTCCGGGTCGTCGACGGCCGGATCACCGCGACCGGCGACGGCCCGCCCCCGGACCTGCTCGGCGCGTCCGACGAGGTCGTGCGCGTCGGGGGCGTGCTCGCACCCGGGTTCGTCGACATCCACCACCACGGCGCGCTCGGGTACGACTACGGCTCCGCCTCGCCCGAGGACGCCGAGGTGGCGGCGGCGCACCACCGCGGTCGCGGCTCGACGACGCTCTGCGCCTCGGTCGCCACCGCGCCGCTCGACGTCCTGGTCGAGCGGGTGGCGCTGCTGAGCGACCTGGTCGCCGCGGGGCGGTTCGCCGGGATCCACCTGGAGGGGCCGTACCTCGACGCGGGCCACCGGGGGTGCCACGCGCCCGACCTGCTCCGGCCGCCGTCCGTCACCGAGCTGCGGCGGCTCGTCGGGGCGTCTCGCGGCGCGCTGCGGATGGTGACCCTCGCCCCGGAGCTCCCGGGCGCCGTGGACGCCATCCGCTACCTCGTGGCCGAGGGCGTCACGGTCGCCGTCGGCCACACGTCCTGCACCGCGGCGCAGGCCCGGGCGGCGTTCGACGCCGGGGCGACCGTGCTCACGCACGCCTTCAACGGCATGCCCGGCCTGCACCACCGCGAGCCGGGTCCGCTCGGTGCGGCGCTGGTCGACGACCGGGTGACGATCGAGCTCATCCTCGACGGGCACCACGTCGCACCCGAGCCCGCGCGGGTGCTCGCCACCGTGGCCCCGGAGCGGCTCGCCCTCGTCTCGGACGCGATGGCGGCCACGGGCCTGGGCGACGGCGCGTACGAGATCGGCGGCAGCGCGGTCGTCGTGACGGACTCCGTGGCGCGGGCGACCTCGAACGGGTCGCTCGCCGGGAGCACGATCACGGTCGCCGACGCGGTCGCCCGGGCCGTGGCGGTGCTCGGCCTGGACGTGGCCGCCGCCGTGGCGTCCGCGTCGTCGATCCCGGCTCGCGCCCTCGGGCTGCCGGCGCCCGGGATCGTCGCCGGGGCGCCGGCCGACCTGGTCGTGCTCGACGGCGGGCGGGTCACGCGGGTGCTGCGCGCCGGCCGGTTCCTGGCGTGACCGGGCCCGGCCCGGACGGGGGCGTGCCCGGCCCCGGCGGCGCGGTCACGCTCGCCGTGGTGGCGACGCCCGAGCTCCCCACCCGGAGGCTCCTCGCGGTCGCGGAGGCCGCCGAGGCGTCCGGGCTGGCGGAGCTGTGGCTGTGGGAGGACGTCTACCGGCAGTCCGCGGTCGCGCAGGCGGGCGCCGTGCTGAGCGCGACGGAGCGCCTGCGGGTCGGCCTCGGCGTGCTGCCCGTGCCGCTGCGGCACGCGGTGCTCGCGGCGATGGACGTGGCGACCCTGGCGGAGATGTTCCCCGGACGCCTGGTCCCCGGGATCGGCCACGGCGTGCAGACCTGGATGGCGGAGATCGGCGCCCGGGTCGCCTCGCCGCTCACGCTGCTGCGCGAGCACGCCGCGGTGCTGCGCCCGCTGCTGCGCGGGGAGGCGGTGACGGTCGCGGGCCGCTACGTCGCGCTCGACGACGCCCGGCTGGTCTGGCCGCCCGCGGAGCCGCCGCCGCTGTACGTCGGTGCGCACGGACCCCGGACGCTCCGGCTCGCCGGGGAGGTCGGCGACGGCGTGATCCTCCAGCTCGGCGTCTCGCCCGAGGACACGCGCGCCCAGCTGCGCGCCGTGGCCGAGGGCCGCGCCGCCCGCGATCACGGCGGGTCGTTCGGCGCCTGCGTGTACGTGGGCCTGGACGCCGCCCTGCGAGCCGCGGGCCCGCGCCGCACCGCCGCGCACCTCCGGCGGTTCGCCGACGCCGGCGCCACGACGGTCGCGGTCGTGCCCGTCGGACCCGACGGCACCACGCCGGACATGTCCGACGCCGCAGCGACGGCGGCCTGGCTCGGCACCGAGGTCCGGCCGCTCCTGGCCGGCGCGCTCGGCGAGCCGCCGGCGTCCGGGGAGGAGCTGCCGTGAGGGTCGCCCAGGACCTCGACTACACCGAGGACCCGGTCGACGTCCCCAACCCCGACCGCGGCGCGTACCGCGGCCGCTGGCAGTGGGTGGGAACCCGGTTCGGCGCGACGCCGGAGGTGGACCGCCGGGTGCCGCGCGCGCCGCGCACCGGGAGCTACCAGGGCGCCACCCTCGTGGCGCCCGGCGTGGTCGGGGTCGTCGACGGCGACGACCTCGAGCCCACCGAGTTCTTCGACGGCACGGACCGCAGCCCGCGCTACGTCGGGGGCACGGGCGTCGTCGCCGAGCCCTCGGTCGCGTTCCTGGGCTTCGACCTGTGCGAGTTCTCCTCGAACGCGTTCCTGACCCGCGCGGCCGGGCGCGCGTCCGACGCCGAGCTGGCCGCCGCCGGCGGCGTGGCGACGCAGGAGATGTTCCGCGGTCGCACCGGGCGGACCGGCCCGCTGACGTCCTACGCGCTCGACGTCGTCCGCGGCGCCCTCCAGCGGGTGCGGGACGGCGAGGGCACCGCGCTGGTCAAGTTCTCCTACGACGGCAACGGGTTCGGCTTCCTCGAGGGCGGCCCGGACGAGCACCTGATCTGGGGCCCCGAGCCGACCCACGTCACGCCGAACAACCCGTCCGCGACGTGCGACGTCCCCGGGCACACGGGGAAGTCCTGGATCGAGTACCACCTCTGGCAGCTGGCACCCGTGCTGCACGAGTTCGAGGACGTGATCACGTGCGTCAAGACGGGGATGCTCGGCCCGTGGGGCGAGCAGCACTCCTCGCCCCTGGCCGAGGACCCCGCCGCCTACAGGGCCCTGCTCGACGCCTACCTCGACGCGGTCCCGGCGAGCCGCCCCCTGCTCACCCACGCCGGCGGCTACCTCGCCTG
Organism: Cellulomonas sp. GbtcB1; assembly: GCF_019091725.1. NCBI lineage: Bacteria > Bacillati > Actinomycetota > Actinomycetes > Micrococcales > Cellulomonadaceae > Cellulomonas > Cellulomonas sp. GbtcB1. The sequence goes on from NZ_JAGXJG010000061.1 coordinate 6,150, forward strand.
GCACAACGCCACCCACGGCACGGCGCTGACGTTCCGCGACCTCGACGCGCTCCCGGCGCCCGCTCCCGGCACCCCGGAGGCGCGGTTCGGCTTCTTCCACGACAGCTACGCCGCCGGCTGGTCCGAGGACGGCTGGTCCGACCACGGCTCGCTGTCCGAGGGGAGCGCGATGCTGGTGCCGCCCGGCACCGACCCGGGCTTCGACCGCGACGCCGTCACCGCGTGGGTCGGTCGGCAGGGCTCGGTCGTGCAGGGGGAGGGCGGGCTCGCGCCGAACGTGTTCTCCCGGCTGCCGGGTGCGATCGTCGAGGCCCAGCGTCTCGGGACGACGCTGCTCAACCTGCGGCACGGGGACTACCGCACGTGGAACGAGGCCCGGTACACCGAGGACCTGGTGTCCGCGCCCGTCACGCTCCCCGGCCCGGGCGACGGCGCCGAGCCGCCGTACACGGGGCGCACGGTCCGGGCCGTCTTCGACCCGGTGTACGCGGGGCGGACCGGGCTCGAGTACCTGCGCGACCGCCTCGGCTACCGCCTCGTGCTGCGCTCGTCCGAGGTGTCCGACGTCGTCGACGCCCGGACCGGGACCCTGGAGTGCGCCGGCCACGTGCAGAACGTCGGCTTCGGCGGCGTCGTCAACGCCAAGCAGGTGCGGGTGCTGCTCCGCGCCGTCGACGGCGCGACCGAGTTCGCGGCGCCGACCGACCTGGACGTGCGCGCCTGGCTCCCCGCCGCCGACGGGGACGGCCGGGCCGAGAACACCGGCGCCTGGCACGCGTTCGCGTGCGCGATCCCGATGACCGCGTTCGGGGCGGTCCCGGCGGGGGAGTACGACGTCCTGCTGCGGATCGCGGACCCCAAGGAGACCAGCGAGAACCGGCGCGGCGTCCGGTTCGCCAACCGCGGCACCTGGGAGGCCGGGCTCGGCGCCAACCGCATCGGGCGGGTCGTGGTCCGGTGACGGCGCAGGACACCGTCGACCGGGACTTCGGCGGCGCGAGCGCGGTGCGGCGGAACTCGCTGCTGTTCTTCCTGGACGGCGTGACCTTCCAGCCCTCGGTCGCGCTGCTCTCGATGACCGCCGTCATCCCGCTGCTCCTGGAGCACCTGCGGGCCTCCACCGCGCAGTTCGCGATCGCCACGAGCGTCGTGTCCCTGGGCACGTTCGTCTCGCAGCCGTACTTCGTGTCGCTGTGCTCGCGGACCCGGCGGATGGCGCGGACGTTCGCGGTCGTCCTGCTGGTCCAGCGGGGGCTGTTCCTGGCCTTCGTGCTGGCGATGCCGCTGCTCGCCGACCACGCCGGCCTGATGACGTGGCTGTTCCTCGCGTCCTGGACGGTGTTCAACGTGCTCGCCGGGTCAGGCACGCTCTTCAACGTCCCGCTGGTGCTCAAGCTGCTGCCGCCGACGCGCCGGGCGGGGCTGCGGGGCGTCGGCATGGCGATCGGGAGCGTGCTCGCGCTGGGGGCGGCGGCCCTGATCCCCCTCGTGATCGACCGCCTCGCGTACCCCTGGAGCTACATGGTGCTGTTCGGCGCGGGGCTGGCGTTCCTGTTCGCCAACGCGGCGGGCTTCTGGTTCATGCGCGAGCACGACGACCCGGAGCCGCGGGTGCCGATGCGGGTCACCGAGTACCTCCGCGACGTCCCGCGCACGCTGGGCCGGGACGCGACGTTCCGCGCGATGGTGATCTCGTGCGTGTTCCTGGTGCTCGCGAACTCGCTGCTGCCGTTCTACACGCTGCACGCCATCCGGACGTTCTCGGCGAGCGAGCAGCACGTCGCGCTGATGGCGTCGCTCGCCATCGTGTCGGGCGTCGCCGTGAACCTGGGCTTCGGCTTCGTGATCGACCGCCGCGGGCCGGTCGCGTTGTCGCCGGTGGCCGCCCTCGCGGCGACCGCGGCCGGGGTGGTGGGGCTGGTCAGCGGCTCGCTCGGCGGCGTGACCGTGGCGTGGGTGCTCGCGAACGTCGGCGCCGCCTGCTACCTGAAGACCACGATGCTCATGCTCGGCGACGTCAGCCCGAGCGGCCGGGCGCCGTCCTACGTCGGCACCCTGTTCGCGATCTCGATGCTGGTCTCGTCGGTGGCGGTCCTCGCGCTGGCGCCGCTGCTCGACGCCCTCGGGTTCGGGGCGCTGTTCGTGCTGGTGGCCGGGTGCGGGGCCGCCGGGTGGTACGTCAACGTGCGGGTGTTCCAGCCGCGGCTCAGCGCCGCGCGGCGCCGAGTGCCGGGATGAGCCGGCGGGCGTTGTCGCCGACGACGGCCGCCACGTGCTCGGCCGGGAGGTCGAGCGCCGAGATGCGCCACCGCCCGGTCCCCGGCGGGTCCTCCGGCCCGTAGGAGAAGTGCTCGTCGGCGGTGGCGAGGAACCGGTAGTACGTCGCGTAGGCGTCGGCGCTCGGCGGCGCGACGTCCGTGCCGAGGACGAACCGGTCGGGGTGGTCCGCGATCAGGCGCTGTGCGCGGCGCGGCTGCCGGCCCAGCTCGGCGATCCGCGCGGCGATGTCGCAGGCGAAGTTCGGGTACGTGCGGAGCATCCGGTCGACGTGGTCGAGGTCCTCCGCGCAGCAGCCGACGTGGGCGCCGATCACGGTGACGTCGGGATGAGCCGCGACGGCGGACTCGAGCGCGTCGAGCAGCCGACCGAAGGTGGGGGACCCGGGGCCGCGGACGTGCCACTCCGGGTGCTCCAGCAGCTCCTCCACGCGCTCGTTGTGCCGGTCGAGGGGCTCGAAGAACGCCGCCGGGTCCGCCGTGTGCACGGTGACCGGGAGCCCCGCCTCGGCCGCGGCCCGCCACATCCCGTCCAGGCGCGGGTCGTCGAGGAAGATCCGCCGGCCGTGCTCGTCCTCCAGGCCGAGGCCGATGTCCTTCCACAGCTTGAGCCCCGTGGCGCCCCGGGCCGCGGAGTCGGCGACGGACGCGGCGATCCGGTCCGGCCACCCCGGCGTGGCCGTCTCGCCCCAGTCGACGCGGCAGAACGTGGCGAACCGCCCGGGGTGCGCCCGGTCGTACCGGTCGAGGTTGCGCTCGAGCTCGTCCGCCCAGCAGCCGTCCAGGTTGACGATGGTGCCGACGTCCCGCTCGTCCATCAGGTCGACGAGCGCGGCGACGTCGTCGACCCGCCACTCGCCCGTGTGCCACCGGCCGAGGTGGTTGTGGGCGTCGACGGCCGGGGTGGCGCAGCGCAGCACCTCGGTCCCGGCGGTCCGGAGCATCGGCCGCGGCGCGAAGTCCCGCAGCCGGAGGTCGGCGAGGTCGGGCGTGGTCATCGCGTTCCCCTCCGTCGGGGCCGTGGGATCAGACGAGGATGACGGGGCAGCCGGCGGCGCGCAGCGCGGCCACCGCCTCCGCGTCCGCGTCGGCGTCGGTGATCACGCCCGTGACGTCCGTCGGCTCGCAGATCAGGGCGAAGGCGGTGCTGGCGAACTTGGTGTGGTCCGCCACGACGTAGGACTGCACGGCCTTCTCCCGGATCGCGGCGCTGATCTCCGCCTCGGACTCGAACTCGGTGAAGAAGCCGCGCGCGGGGTTGATGGCGTTGACCCCGAGGAAGAAGACGTCGACGTTGATGAGGGGGAGGGCCGCCTTGGCCAGCGGGCCGACGAGCTCGTAGGACCGCGCGATGGCGGCGCCGCCGGTGAGCACGACGCGCAGCTCCGGCCGCACGATCAGGTCGTTCGCGATGTTGATCGCGTTGGTGACCACGGTCGTGAGCTTCTCCGCGAACTCGGGGTCGGCGGACGCCCGGACCCCCAGCTCCTGGGCGATCTGCGTGGTGGTGGTGCCGCCGCTGAAGGCGACCGTCTGCCCGGGCTGCACCATGGCGGCCGCGGCGCGCGCGATCTCGAGCTTCTCCCGACCCATCAGGGCGGCGCGGTACCGGAGCGGCAGGTCGCCGGAGATCGCGGCGGCGCGGGCACCGCCGCGGGTGCGGATGACGATCATCTGCTGGCCCAGCGCGTCCAGGTCGCGGCGGGCCGTCGCCGGGGAGACCCCGAACTGCTCGATGACCTCCTCGACGCTGATGGTCCCGTGCTGGGCCACCCACGAGGCGATGGCCAGGTGTCGGTCCTCGATCTTCATCGCCCTCGTACCTGCTCGCTCCCAGTCGTCGCCGATGGATGCACGATCGTGCACCACCCGCCCGGCTCACCGTCGACCACGGCGATGGCGGCGTTGGGCAGGCTACCGGGATCCTCGCCGGTCAGGCTCTGGACGAGCAGGCGCAGCGTGGTCCCGTGCGTGACCAGGACGCCGTCGAGCCCGGGGTGCGCCCGGCCCACCGCGTCCAGCCCGCGCAGCGCCCGGTCGAGCACCGCGTCGGCCGTCTCGCCGCCCGGGTAGTCGCGCGCGGGCCACCGGGTGCGGGCCTCCTCGATGAGCATCCCCTCGGCGACGCCGAAGCCGCGCTCGCGCAGGTCCTCGAACTGCAGGTCGCCGGGCACCAGGGGGAGGTGCTCGCCGATGATCCGCGCGGTCTGCATCGCGCGCGGCGAGGTCGACGAGGACAGCCACCGCCACCGGGCGCCCAGCTCCGCGCCGATGCCGAGCTGGCGCCCGGCGGCGTCGACGGCCTGCGCGCGGCCGACCTCGTTGAGGTCGAGCCCCTCCCAGCCCTGGTAGCGACGCTGGATGTTCCAGTCGGTCTGGCCGTGCCGGACCAGCGCGATCCTCATCGGTGCTGCTCTCCTCGGTCGTCGGTGCTGCGGTCGGTGCTGCCGTCGGTGCCGGGTCCGGCCGCCCGGCGCGCGAGCAGGGCCGACCCCAGCAGGCCTGCATTCTCCCCGGCGCGCGCCTTCACCAGGGGCGGGACGGGCACGTAGGTGAGCAGCGAGGCGAGCCGGGCGCGCAGCGGGACGAACAGGTGGTCGCCGGACTCGGCCAGCCCGCCGCCGAGGACGACCACCTCGGGCTGGATCAGGCTCGCCACGTGCGAGAGCCCGAGGGCCAGCCCCTCGACCGCCGTGTCCCAGACCGCCGCGGCGATCGTGTCGCCCGCCGCCATGGCCTCGCCGACCTCGCGCGCGCCGGCGACCTCGCGGCCGGACATCCGGGAGTAGCGCCGGGCGATCGCGGCCGCGGAGGAGACCGCCTCGAGGCAGCCCTGGTTGCCGCACACGCAGGCCTCGCCGCGCGGGATCACGACGGCGTGCCCGATCTCGCCCGCGTAACCGCGCGCGACGACGGGGCGACCGTCGACGAACACCGCGGCGGAGACCCCGGTGCCCAGCACGACCACGACGGCCGTCCGATGCCCGCGGCCGGCGCCGAGCTCCATCTCGGCCGTGCCCCCGGAGCGGACGTCGTGCCCGATGGCGACCGGGAGCGCGATCCTCGCGCGGCACAGCGCGGCGAAGTCGACGTCGCGCCAGCCGAGGTTCTCGGAGTAGGTGGCGAACCCGGTCTCGTCGTCGACGATGCCCGGCAGGGTGAGCCCGATGGCGCGCGGCTCGGCGCCGGGCGGCGTGAGGCGGGCGGCGAGCTCCGCGACCGCGTCGACGACGGCCTCGGCGCTGGACGGGCCGAAGGCCGGCGACGGCGTGCGGAGGACGGCGCCGGGCGTGCCGTCGGCGTCGACGTACGCGGCCTTGATCGTCGTCCCGCCGACGTCGAACGCCAGCACGGGCACGCCGGGCCCGATCGTGGCGGCGGCGCGGTCGGCGGGCGCGTCGGCCGGGGCGTCGGCCGGGCGGACGGTCGTGTCAGTCATCTGCGCGTTCTCTCGGTCGGTGACGGTCGGCCCGGCGCGGTGGTGGCGTGCCGGCGGGCAGCGGTGGGACGTCCAGCGGGACGCAGCCGCGGCGCAGCGACTCGGCACCGAGCGAGCCTACGGCGACGGCCTGCCGCGCATCGGCAGGCGAGCCGGTGGTCGGGGCGCCGTCCACGACGTGGGCGAAGAACTCGGTGAGCACGGCGGCGTCCGCGGCGAGGTGGCCGCCCGCGGGGTCGTGGACCGGGTGCTCGACGTGCCCGGTCGGGGACCACTCCAGGCGCCGGTTCCACACCCGGACGACCGCGCCGCCCGTGTCGCCGGCGTTCTCCAGCCGCCCCTCGGTGCCGATGACGGTGTAGCTGCGCCAGTAGAGGGGGGTGAAGTGGCACAGGTGGTAGCTGGCCATGTCCCCGTTGTCGAGCGTCACCATCAGCATGGACAGGTCCTCGACGCCGACCACCGGGTTGAGCCCGGTCAGGGCGCGCGGCGGCCAGTTCGCATGGCTGGTCCAGTCCGGCGCGATCTGCCCGGGGCGCTCGCGGCGGTCCGTGACGTCGCCGTAGACCATCAGCGCGCCCATGCCCACGACCCGCGTCGTGTACCCGCCGGCGAGGTGGTGCACGACGTCGATGTCGTGGCTCGCCTTCTGGGTCTGCAGCGAGCCGCTGCGCCGCCGGTCGGCGTGCCAGTCCTTGAAGAAGTAGCCGCCGCCGTTGCCGACGAAGTGCCGGACCCAGATGGCCTTGACCTCGCCGATCTCGCCGCGCGCGATGGCGTCGCGCATCACGCGGACCACCTCCCAGTGGCGCAGGTTGTGGCCCACGTGCAGCGGGGTACCGGTCTGCTGCGCGGCGACCAGGACCGCGTCGGCGTCCGTCGTGGTGGTGGCGAGCGGCTTGTCGACGAACACCGCGACGCCGGCGCGCAGCAGCCGGATCGCGAGCGGGGCGTGGGTGTCGTCCGGCGTGGTCACGAGCGCGGCGTCGACGCCCCCGGAGGCCAGGAGGGCGTCGACGTCCGGGTGCACCGGGATGCCGGGTCCGAACAGCGCGCGGGCCCGGTCGCGGCCGGCGGGGTCGGGGTCGACCGCGGCCACGACGACCGCCCCCGGGCACGCCTCGGGCACCAGCCGCCCGAGGGCGGCGCGGTTGCCGACCCCGACCACCGCGACGCGGAGACCCTGACTCATCGTGGTGCGGCGCCGGGGGTCGCGCGCGTGAGGCGCGGCAGGGTCGTGAGCCCGACGGGCACGTCGACGGTGGCGGGGCCCTCGACCGTCGTCCCGTCCGGCGCGCGCCACGCGCCCGGCGGCACCTGCACCGCGCGGGTGGTGGCACCGCGCTCGAGCACCGGCGCGACGAGCAGGTCGGGGCCGAGGAAGAACTGGTCCGTCACGGTCTCGTACCCGGCCTCGTGGTAGCTCATGGGCCGCACGACGGGCTCGCCCGTCACCGCGGCGTCGTCCACGAGCGACAGGATGAGCGGCAGGTGCTCGGCCCGGACCGCCAGGGCGTCCTGGACCGCGGCGAGGTGCTCGGCGTCGAGGGCGCGGGCGGGGTTCACCGAGAACTGGATCATCGGCGACAGCGCGGCGATCTGCGCGTACCGCACGAAGAACTCCTGGTCGCCCGCCGGGCGGTCGCCCATCCCGCCCATCGCGCCCACCTCGCCACCGCCCACCATGTCCGGGCAGACGTACGGGTGGCCCAGCAGGCCCTGCGCGAGCATCTCGGGGATCAGCGAGCCCAGGCCCGCGCCGTCCCAGGTCGGGGGCTTGTCACGGAGCCGCTGGCCGAGCGGCTGCCCGCCCATCCGCCAGCAGGCGCGGTACTCGTTGTGGGCGTAGCGCAGGCCCAGCCGGGCCCAGGCCTCGGACATGTCCACCGGCTCGCACGGCTCGGCGATCAGGTCGTCGGGCCGGTAGTCGCGGACGTCGCCGGCGTCGAACTTGAAGCCCGCCACGCCGATGTCGACGAGCGCGTCGAGCTGGTCGGTGAACCACGCCACGGCTGCGGGGGAGGAGAGGTCGAGCAGCGCGCTGTAGCCGTTCCACCAGCGGCGGACCGCGGTGCCACCGTCGGCGTCGCGGACCAGCAGGCCGTCGCGCTCGCAGTCGCGGAACGCCTTCGAGTCGGGGCTGATGAACGGGACGACCCAGAGCATCACGTCGAAGCCCCAGCCGGCCAGCGTCCGGACCAGCCGCTCCGGGTCCGGGAACCGCCCGCGGTCGAAGTGCCAGGTGCCGAAGTCCGGCGCCCAGTTGTCGTCGATGAAGATCGTGCCGGGCTCCAGCCCCGCGTCCAGGATCCGGCGGGCGTAGGCCAGCACCGACTCCTCGGAGGGGACGAGCGGGGTCTCGATCCAGGTGTTGTACTGCGGCGCGGCGAACAGCCGCCGCGCGGGGGTCCGTCCGGCGGGCGGGAAGAGCTGGGCCGAGGCGGCCCGGAAGCCCTCGCGCAGCGTGCTCCCGCCGCGCAGCACCGCGACGTCGGTGCCCTCGACCTCGAGCCGCCCGCCGGCGAACCGGAAGGCGAACGGGCGCGGCGAGGTGACGACCCGCCCGTGCGTGGAGACCAGCAGCGGGGCCGCCTGGCTGGAGTCCTCCGCGCTGTCCCACGCGGGGTCGTGCCGCGGGACGGCGAGGTCGACCGCGTAGGTGCTCGTCGCACCGAACGGCATCTGCACGGCGTCCTTGACGGTGCCGCCCCACCAGCGCTCGCCCGGCTCCAGCTCGAGGGTGAGCGGGCTGCCGGTCTCGGCGGCGGCGTCGGCGGCCGGGGGTGCGGCGGCGGGGGCGTGGTTCACGTCGAGCTCGTTTCCGTTCGGGGGTGGGGTGGTGCACGTCGGGCGGGGGCGGGTGCCGCCCCCGCCCGACGTCAGGACCGTCAGTCGACGAGGGCCTGCGCCGCGTCGTTGGCGGTGGCGAGCGTCGACTCGACGTCCGCGCCCGCGGCGATCGCCCAGATCGCGTCCTGGATCACTGTGCGGACCTCCGCGTTGCGGGTGAAGGACGGCAGCTGGAACGACTCGCCGGCCGCGGCCATCTCCGCGAACTCCGGCACACCCGCGCCGTTGGCCTCGTTCGCCTCGACGGCGGCGTCGGTCCCGGTCTGGACGGCGGGGAAGACGATGCCGAACTCACCGGTGGCCTCCTGGCACTCCGGGGAGCCGAGGTAGTTGACCCACTTCGCGGCGGCGTCCTTGTTCGGCGAGCCGTTCCAGACGACGCCGGCGAGCGAGTTCGTCGCGGCGAACCGGCCCGCGGGGCCCTCCGGCACCTTGGCCCAGGCGAAGTCGATCTCCTGGGTGTCGGCGAGGTAGTTCGACGCGTTCCACGAGCCGGCCAGGGTCGTGCCCGCGAGGCCCGCCTCCATGGTCGGGTGCTGGCCCAGGGTCGAGGTCTCGTCGAACGTCTGCATCACGCCGAGGTCGATCATGTCCTGGTACCACTCGAGCGTCGTGACGAGCTCGGGGGCGTCGAAGTTCAGGCTGCCGTCCTCGGCGAAGAACTCCCAGCCGATCGCGTGCGCGAGGTTGCCCCAGCCGTTCTGGCCGGTGAAGCCGTCGGCCCACTCCGGGAGCATCCCGAACCGGGTCACGTTGCCGGCGTCGAACGCCGGGCTGAGCGCGTTGTTCCCGTTCCCGTCGAGCGCCATCGCCTTGATGAACTCGGTGAACGAGTCCTCGCCGGTGCCGTCGAACTCGAGCGCGTTGATGTCGTCCTTCGTGTACCCGGCCTCGGTGGCGGCCGTCTCGTCGTAGACCATCCCGACGATGTCCCAGTCGAGGGGGAGGCCCACGCGGGTGTCGTCGACGAGGTAGTTCTCGGCGGTGCCGGCGACGTAGGAGTCGAAGTCGATCCCGTCGGTGGCGCCGATCTCGTCGAGGTCCGCGAGCTGGCCGAGGCTGCTGTACTCCCGGACGTACTGGACGGTCATGGTGAACGTGTCCGGGCCGGTGCCCGAGGCGAAGTTCGTCGTGAGGTTCGACCAGTACTGCGCCCAGGCGGTCTGGGTGATGTTGACGGTGATGTCGGGGTTGGCCTCGGTGAACGCCGTGGCGCACGCCTCGTACATCGGCCGCTGGACGTCGTCCCAGAGCCAGTGCTCGATCGTGACGGGTCCGCCGGCGCTGCCGCCGTCGCCGTCCCCGCCGCCCGACCCGCAGGCGGTGAGCGCGAGGACGGAGGCGGCCGAGAGCGCCGCCACCTTCAGTCCGGTCTTCGGTGCGAAACGCAGCATTGCTGTTCCTTCCAGTGGGTTCCGGGCAGGCTCTCGCCAGACCGGACGGGGGAGTGGGGCGGGGAACGGGCGGGCGCGGCGCCGGCGGCTACTTGCCGCCGGAGAAGTTGAGCGACTGGACCAGCTGCCGCCCGAGCAGGACGAGCAGGATGAAGACGGGAATGACCGTCACGGTCGAGGCGGCCATCAGGCCCGTCCAGTCCGGTGAGGTGTTCGGTGACTGGGCCTGGAACCGCTGCAGGGCGACGGTCAGGACCCGCGTCCCGTCGGAGTTCGCGGCCACCAGCGGCCACATGAACTCCTTCCAGACCCCGACGACGGTGATGAGCATCATCGTGGCGACGGGGCCGCGGCTCATCGGGAGCGTCATGCGGAAGAACCGGCCGAAGACGCCGACGCCGTCGAGCGCGGCAGCCTCCTCGACCTCGCGGGGGAGGGAGAGGAAGAACTGGCGGAGGAAGAAGATCGCGAACGGGCTCACCAGGATCGCCGGGGCGATGAGGCCCTGGAACGTGTTGAGCCAGCCCAGCGACCGGATCAGCGCGAAGTTGGGCAGCAGCGTGAAGATGCCGGGGATGAGCAGGCCCGAGAGGAACAGCCCGAACAGGGCGCTGTTCCCCCGGAACCGCAGGCGGGCGAACGAGTACGCGGCCATGGCGCAGGCCAGGGTCTGCACGACCGCGATCGAGCCCGCGTAGAACAGCGTGTTCGCCGTGTAGCGCACGAAGTCGAGCGTCGCGCCGGTGCCGCCGGCGGCGACCGACTCCTCCATCGAGGTGAGCCCGAGCACGCGGGCGAAGTTGATCCACGTGGGGTTCGACGGGACCAGCTGGCTGGAGTCGCGGATCAGCTCGGCCGCGGGCGTGAAGGCCGTGCGGACCATCCAGTAGAACGGGAAGACCGAGACGAGCACCAGCAGGCCGACGACGGTCCAGGCGACCGCCTTGCCGGGGGTCACCCGGCGGGCGCCGCGGGCGATCGAGCGGCGCGGGCCGGCGGGGGAGCCCGTCGGCGCGCTCTTCTTCGACGGGGCGAGGTCGGGGACGGGGGTGCTGATCACGAGAGGTCCGATCGGTTGGCGCGCATCGCTCGCATCTGGATGGCCGTCAGGGCGCCGAGGATGACGGCGAGGACCAGCGCGATCGCGCTGCCGTAGCCCATCCGGAAGAACGCGAACGACTGCGGGTAGATCTGGTAGAGGACCGCGCGGTCCAGCCGCCCGGCCAGGTCCGTCACGCCCATCGGGCCGCCCCCTCCGCGCCGGCGTAACCGAGCGTGGCCGCGTCCGACCCGGGTGGCTGCACCAGCCAGGCCCCGGAGCGCGCGGGCAGCGCGAGCACGCCCGCCCGCCCGGCCGGCCCCGGCCCCGCCAGCGGCACCCCGCCCCGCGCCAGCGACACCTCCGCCGGCCACGGCGACACGTTGAGCACGTGCACCACCCGCGTCCCGTCCGGCGCGGCCGTCGGCACCACGACGACGGGCGCGGTCGACGTGGCGGCGACGACCGGCTCCGCTCCCAGCGCCCCGAGCAGCGCGGCCCACGCCGGCAGCGCGCACGGCAGGTCGGCCGCGACCAGCAGCGCCTCCCCCGCGCCGCACGGCACCCGGACCACGCACGGCTCGCCGGACCCCGTCACCCGGGCCAGCACGTCCGCGCCGGTCGGCAGCCCCGTCAGCGGCTGCACGAACCCCGCCCGCACCTCGGCGAGCGGCAGCCGGTCGTCCGCCGGCGTGACCGACGGGAACCGCGTCGCCGACGACTCCGCCCGCGCCCCGGCCGTCACGCCCAGCACGTCGAGCAGCACCGTGCACGGCTCGCCGAGCGGGTCGAGCGTCGGCACCGGCCCGTGGACCAGCAGCCGCCCGCCCGCCCGGACCCAGTCCGCGAGCCGCACCTGGACCGACGCGTCCAGCACCGGGGTCGACCCCAGCGCGAGCACGTGCCCCGCGGGCAGGCCAGCGAGCGTCCGCGCCCCGGAGGACCCGTCCGCCTGCAGGTCGACGGCGTCGGGCGCGAAGCCGCCCAGCACCAGCGCCCGGGTCAGCACCTCCCGGGGCCCCGAGCCCCGCGACCGCTCGAGGTCCGCGACGTGCGCGGCCTCCCGCGCGGACCCGGGGTACCGGTACTCGGTCAGGTAGTGGTCGGGGACGAACCCGAGCGTCACCGGCGCCGGCTCCGGCCGGGCGGCCCGCAGGAGCGCCGCCGCGTCCGCCACGGCCCGGGTGGCGCCGCGCAGCGCGCCCCACCCCGGCGCGCGCCGGCCCTCGGGGTCCACCGGCGCGGCGAACCCGTGCCGCTCGCCCGTGCTCGCGACCCGGTCGTTGCCGTCGCCCACCGTCGCCGGCAGCAGCGGGTTCCGCCCGCCGGTCAGCAGGTAGTAGTTCACGAACGTCTGCCCCTGCGCCACGCACAGCTGGAGCTTGAGCGGCGCCGCCTCCGGCCCGCACGCGACGTCGAGCGCCTCCCCGTAGTCGCCCGTGCCGACCTCGAACTCCAGGGTCCCGGTCGGCTGGCCGGGCGCGACGGTCGCGGCGAGGAACGCGTTCGACGCCCACAGGCCCGGCAGCTTCGCGAGCGTGAGGTCGCCCAGGTAGTAGTCCGCGCCGGGCAGCACGTCCGGCCGGCCGGCCCACGTCCGGTGCAGCTGGGCGACGCCGAGCGGGAAGTGCCGCGCCTCGCCGCCCCAGCAGCCGTGCACGTTGACGAGCAGCGGCACGTCGATCCCCGCGGCGCGGACCCGGTCCCGCAGCAGGCCGACGTACTCCGCGTACCGGTCGCGGGCCTGCCGGCCGAGGTCGCCCCGCAGCGCCAGCACCGCGTCCTCGGCGGGCGACCGCACCGCGGCGGCCCACGCCGCGGGCTCGTGCGGGTCGGCCCCGTACCGGGCGCGCACCGCCTCCCGACCCCCGGGGCCGGCGTCCGCCAGGACCCGGCGGCCCAGGTCCGCCACGGTCGCGTCCGACAGGTCCGGGCTGTTCGTCACCCACGGCAGCATCCCGACCTCGTTGTCGAGCTGCACCGCCACGACCGGCCCGCCGCGGTCGACGGTGCGGGCCGCGAGCACCGGCAGCACCGCGTCGAGCCAGTCGCCGCACGCGGCGAGGTACGCCGGGTGCAGGTAGTCGACGACGGTCGCGTCGGGCGCCGAGCCGTCCCAGCCGGGCGGCACCACCTCCGGGTGCTCGCGCAGCAGCCGCTGCCCGAGGCCCTCGTGCTTGAGCTCGGCCATGACGAACGGCCCGGGCCGCGCGATCACCGCCAGCCCGCGCTCCGCGCACAGGTCGAGGAACGCGCCGACGTCGAGCTCGGGCCGGGTGCCGCCGGTGACGTCGACACCGCCGTCCGCGGTCTCGTGCACCAGCCACGGGACGTAGGTCGCCACAGCGGTCAGGCCCAGGTCGAGGGCGTCGTCCAGCCGGTCGGCCCAGTCGGCGCGGTCGAGCCGGAAGTAGTGCACCTCCCCCGCGAGGACGAGGTCGTCGGTCAGGGACGGGAACCGTACGGGTGCCACGCGCTACCCCTTCGTAGCTGTCGGGACCGGCTGAGATCGGGTCTTGCTTGTAACCGGTTACGTCTGCACAGTACGAGCCGTAACCGGTTACATCCAGGGCCGGTTCGGACGAGGGAGACCGAGATGGCCGGCACCGGGCGACCCACCGTGCGCGACGTGGCGCGGCACGCCGGCGTGTCCGTCGCGACCGTCTCCCGGGTCACGCACGACGACCCGGTGGTGACCGGCAGCACCCGGGACCGGGTCCTCGCCTCGATGCAGGCGCTCGGCTACACGCCGTCGGTGCTCGGCAGCGGGCTCGCCTACCAGCGGCACCACACCCTCGGCGTGGTCCTGCCGGGCCTCGGCGGGCCGTACTTCGCCGCGCTCATCCAGGGCGCCGAGTCGGTCGCCGCCGAGGCCGGCCTCGCGGTCAACGTGCTCGGCACCCACCTCCGGCACGACGCGGTCCAGGCGGTGCACCAGCTCGCGCTGCGCACCGACGGGCTGATCGTGCAGGGCGGCACGGTGCCGGACGACCTGCTCGCCTCGATCGCCGAGAAGCTGCCGGTGGTGCTGGTCGCGGGCGAGCACCCCGACCTGCTCACCGTGCGCACCGACGGCCGGGCGGCGGCGCGCGAGCTCACCGCGCACCTGGTCGAGGCGCACGGCCACCGCCGGCTGCGGTTCGTCGGCACGACCGACGGCTCGCCCGACACCACCGCCCGGTACGCCGGGTTCCGGGACGCGCTCGCCGCCGCCGGCCTGGCCGAGCACGGCGCGCCGGTGCACCACGGGCTCGAGGCCCGGTACGGCGCGATGGCCGCGCGCCAGCTGCACGCCGAGGGCGACCTGCCCGACGCGCTGGTGTGCGCCAACGACGAGCTCGCGTTCGGGGTCCTGGCGACGCTGCCGGGCCTCGGGGTCGGGATCCCCCGGGACGTGGCGATCGTCGGGTTCGACGACCTCGACCTGGCGGCCCTCGCGTCCCCCACGCTCACGACGGTGCACCAGCCGGTGCACGACCTCGGCTCGACCGCAGCGGAGCTCGTGCTCGCGGCGACGCGCCGCACCCGGGAGCCGTTCGCTCCCCTGCCCCCCGACGACCGGGTCCTGCCGACCCGGCCGGTGCTCCGCGAGTCGTGCGGCTGCTCGACCTAGCCCACGGCACCCGCGGCACCACCCTTCAACGAGGAAGGATGCTCATGCACGCACGATCACGACGGAGGTCCCGGGCGCGGCTGGCCGCCTGCGCCGCGGCCGCCGCGTTCGCCCTCACCGCCTGCACCGGCGGCGGCAGCGGGGGCGGCCAGGGCAGCGGCGCCCCCGGCGACCGGCTCACGGACGAGGGCCGGGTGTCGCACCTGGTGCTCGGCGACTTCTCCGGCCAGACCAACCCGAAGGCCAACTACAACCCGTTCTCGGCGACCGCGCTCGGTCCGCTGTGGACGATCTACGACCAGCTCTACGTGATCAACACCTACGACTGCACCGAGGAGCCGCAGCTCGCGACCGGCTACGAGTGGACCAGCCCGACCGAGCTGCGGATCACCACCCGCGACGGCGTGACCTGGAGCGACGGCGAGCCGTTCAGCGCCCGGGACGTGGCGTTCACCTTCAACCTGCTCCGCGACAACCCCGCCCTCGACACCCGCGGCGTCGCGCCCGGCCTGGTCGGCGCCGAGGCGACGTCGGACACCGAGGTCGTCCTGACGTTCGAGCAGCCGTCGTTCTCGCGGTCCGGGATGTACCTGCAGACGCTCGTCGTCGCGGAGCACGTGTGGGCGGACGTCGACGACCCGGTCACGTTCACCGCCGAGGACGCCGCGGTCGGCACCGGCGCGTTCACCGTGAAGTCGTTCAACCCGCAGCGGTTCACCGTCGAGCGGAACCCGGACTCCTGGCGCGCGGACACGGTCGTCGTCGACGAGCTGTGGTTCGAGAAGGCGGACGCCGGCGGCCAGGTGGACCAGCTCAAGCTGGCGCGGGGCGAGTACGACAACAACTCGATGTACGTCCCCGACATCGAAGACACCTACGTCGCCAAGGACCCGGAGCACCACCGCTACTGGTTCCCGTCCGGCTCCCCGATCTCGCTGTTCATGAACCTCGAGAAGGCGCCGTTCGACGACGTGGAGTTCCGCCGGGCGATCTCGGTCGGCCTCGACCGGGTGGCGCTCACCGAGGACGCCGGGTCGGGGTACGTCGAGGTCGCGAGCCAGACGCTGCTGGTCCTGCCGGGCCAGGCCGACTGGCTGGACCCGACCATCCCCGACGAGGGCTACCTGCCGTACGACCCGGACGCGGCCGACGCGGCGCTGACCGCCGCCGGGTACGCGCTGGACGACTCCGGACGCCGGCTCGGCGCGGACGGCGAGCCGCTGCGGTTCTCGTTCATCACCCCGCAGGGCTGGAGCGACTGGACCGCGGCCGCCAACTCGCTCAAGGAGGACTTCGACGCGCTCGGCATCGCGGTCACGGTCGAGACGCCGGAGTTCCCGACGCTCGAGCAGGACCGGCTGGTCGGCAACTTCGACATGACGTTCGGCGTCCGCGCCGGGCAGTGCTCGATGTTCCAGAACTACGACGAGCCGCTCGGCTCGGCGAACACCGCCCCGATCGGCGAGCGGGCCACCACCAACGAGGTCCGCTGGTCCGACGCGCACACCGACGACCTGCTCGCGCAGCTCGCCGGCACGCCGGACGCCGACGAGCAGAAGCCGATCGTGCACCAGCTCCAGCAGGTGATGGTCGACCAGGTCCCGTTCATCCCGCTCTGGTACGGCGGCAAGTGGTTCGAGTACACGACCAAGAACGCGACCGGCTGGCCCAGCGCCGAGGACCCGCACGCGGGCCCGGACAACCAGCACCTGATCTTCACGCGGCTGACCCCGGTCACCGGCTGACCGCCCGCGGCGGGGTGCGCCGGGCTCGACCCGGGCGCCCCGCCGCGACCAGCGACGGAGCGACGACATGGCCTACTTCGCGCGGCGCATCGGGTTCTTCCTCCTCACCCTGTGGGGCGCCGTCACCCTGAACTTCCTCATCCCCCGGCTCTCCGGCGGCGACCCCGCGCAGGCGATCCTGCAGCGGATCGCCGGCAAGGAGGCCCGGGTCGACCCCGCCCAGCTCGCCGCCGTGCGGACGATGCTCGGCGTCCCCGACGAGCCGCTGTGGCGGCAGTACCTCGACTACCTCGGCAACATGGCGAGCGGGAACTTCGGCGTCTCGTACACCTACTTCCCCTACTCGGTGTCCGAGGTGATCGGCGAGGCCGTGCCGTGGACGATCGTGCTGGTCGGCGTCACGCTCGTGCTGTCCTTCGTGATCGGCACCCTGCTCGGCACGTGGGTGGCCTGGCGGCGCGGCACCACGTTCGACTCCGTGCTCACCGTGACGTCCGCGTTCGTCGGCACGCTGCCGTTCTTCTGGATCGCGCTGGTGCCCATCTACGTCTTCGCGATCACGCTCGGCTGGCTGCCGCCGTCGGGCGGGTACTCGGGGCTGATGGAGCCGGCGCCGACCGCCGCCTTCGTCGCCGACGCGTGGCCGTACTTCATCCTGCCGGCGGCCGCGATCATGATCACCGGCCCGATCGGCTGGCTGCTCGGCATGCGCAACAACATGGTCCAGTCGCTCGGCGAGGACTTCGCGCGGTTCGGCCGCGCCAAGGGCCTGTCGAACCGCCGCCTGGCGATCGCCTACGGCGCGCGCGTCGCGATCCTGCCGAACGTCACCGGGTTCGCGCTCGCCCTGGGCGGCCTGATCGGCGGCACGGTGCTGGTCGAGCAGACGTTCAACTACCCCGGCACGGGCCGCCTGCTGCTCGAGGCCGTCTCGAACAAGGACTACCCGCTCATGCAGACGATCTTCCTGTTCATCGCGGTCGGCGTCCTGGTCGCGAACCTGGTCGCCGACGTGCTGTACGGCGTCCTGGACCCGCGGGCCCGGCGCAAGGAGGCGGCGTGACCGCCGCGGCGCTGCGACCCCGCGCCCGGGCGCCGCAGTGGTTCACGATCCTGTGGCGGAACAAGAAGGCCCGGTTCGGGATGCTCCTGCTGCTGGCCTTCGTGGTGCTGGCGCTGCTCGCCCCCGTGATCGCACCGTACGACCCACGCGACCGGTCGTTCGCCGGCGGGCTGCCGCCGTCGGCGGAGCACTGGTTCGGCACCACCGGCAAGGGCTACGACGTGGCGTCCCAGGCGATCTTCGGCGCCCGGACGTCGTTGGTGATCGGCCTGGTCGCCGGGGCGATCGCGACCGCGATCTCGCTGCTGGTCGGGATGACCGCCGGCTACCTCGGCGGGATGGTCGACGAGGTGCTGTCCTTCGTCACCAACCTCGCGCTGGTCGTCCCCGCGCTGCCCCTGATGATCACGCTCGCCGCCTACGTCCCCGGCGGCGGCAGCGAGTGGATGGTCATCCTCGTCATCTCGATCACCGGCTGGGCGGGAGCCGCCCGGCTCAAGCGCGCGCAGATCCTCACGCTCCGGAACCGCGAGTACATCCAGGCCGCGCGCATGGCCGGCGACGGCACGTTCCACGTCATCTTCCGCGAGATCGCGCCCAACATGACCTCGCTGATCGTCGTCGGGTTCATCGGCGCGGTCGGCGGCGCCATCGGGGCCGAGGCCGGCCTGGCGTTCCTCGGAATCGGCAACCCCGACACCATCTCCTGGGGGACGATGCTCTACTGGGCGAACACCGACGGCGCCCTGCTGCCCGGCGCGTTCGCCCGCCTGGTCGTGCCCGGCCTGCTGCTGGCCCTCCTCACCACCGCGCTCACCTTCGTGAACTTCGGGGTCGACGCGCTCAGCAACCCGCACCTGAGGGAGCCGTGATGCCGCTCGTCGAGGTCCGCCACCTGTCCGTCGACTACCGGTCCCGGGACCTGCCGCCCGCGCACGCCGTCCGGGACGTGTCCTTCGACCTCGCGGAGGGCGAGTTCGTCGGCCTGCTGGGCGAGTCCGGCTGCGGCAAGTCGACGCTCGGCAACGCCCTGCTCCGGCTGCTCGACCGGCCCGCGCACCACGCCGGCGGGGAGGTCCGGTTCGACGGCCAGGACCTGTACGCCCTGACCGACCGCGAGCTGAACCGGCTGCGCTGGCGGGACATCGCCACGGTGTTCCAGTCGTCCATGAACGCCCTCAACCCCGTGCTCCGCGTCGAGCGGCAGTTCCGAGACGCCATGGAGGCGCACCACTGGGACCCGCGCACCGAGGGCGACGCGCGCGAGCGGGTGCTCGAGGTGCTGCGCGACGTGGAGCTCGACGCCGAGCGCGTGCTGCAGTCCTACCCGCACGAGCTGT
>NZ_JAGXJG010000599.1:0-234 GCF_019091725.1 Cellulomonas sp. GbtcB1
GCCTGCGCGGCCTGCTCGCGGACCTGTCGGCGACGCGCGCCCGCCTCGGGGTCACCCCGCGCGAGACCGCGATCGGCGTGTTCGCGCTCAAGGAGGGGCTGTACGCCCTCGCGGCCGACGGGCAGGGCACCGGCCTCGCCGACCTCATGACCCTGGTCCGGCTGGTCGGCGACCTCGGCCTGTTCACCTTCGAGTCCTTCGCCGCGGCCCGGGAGGCCATCATCGCCGGGCCGG
>NZ_JAGXJG010000600.1:0-234 GCF_019091725.1 Cellulomonas sp. GbtcB1
GGGTCGCACGGCCCGGCCACGTAGCCTTCCCCCGTGGCAGAGAGAACGCGGGGCTGGGTCGACGGGCGCGTGGCGGGGACGCCGGTCGTCCTGAGCCCGAGCAGCCTGCTCGTCGTGGCGGGCATCGCCCTGGTGTTCGCCCCCTCCGTCCGGTACCGCGCGCCGGGCCTCGGAACGGGGAAGACCTACGTGGTGGCGCTCGTCGTCGGCCTGCTCCTGCTGCTGTCCGGCCTC
>NZ_JAGXJG010000601.1:0-234 GCF_019091725.1 Cellulomonas sp. GbtcB1
GTGGTGCGCGAGCGCGCGGTGCAGCTGCTCGCGGGCGGGGACCTCGGGTACACCGAGGCACTCGGCAGCCCGGCGCTGCGCGCGGCCATCGCCGCGCACTACCGGTCCTGGTACGGCGACGACGTCGACCCGGCGCGGGTGGCCGTCACCACCGGGTCGTCGGGCGGGTTCATGCTCGCGTTCCTGGAGGCGTTCGACGTCGGCGACCGGGTGGCGCTGGCCCGGCCCGGGTAC
>NZ_JAGXJG010000602.1:0-234 GCF_019091725.1 Cellulomonas sp. GbtcB1
CTGCAGGCCGCGCTGCCCGGGACCGGGTTCCCCGCCGCCACCGCCCGGCTGCCGATGCTGCGCGCGGGCAAGGACGCCGACGAGCTCGCGCGCCTCGCCGCCGCCGGGGCCGCCGCGGACGCGACGTACGAGGAGATCGTGCTCGTGCGGTTCGCGGGCCGCCGGGAGGCGGACGTCGCCGCCGACCCAGCCGACCTGCTGCGGCAGCACGGTCACGAGCAGGAGGACTTCACG
>NZ_JAGXJG010000603.1:0-234 GCF_019091725.1 Cellulomonas sp. GbtcB1
CCGAGACCTCGAGCCCCTGTCCGAGCGTGCGGGTGTGCATGGCGGTGCCCTCGGTGGGGTCGACGGGGTGCACCCGGCCGGACGGGACGGGTGCGTGCGGGTGCGGCCGCGGTCGGTCAGCCGTCGGCGGTCGTGGGGGTCGCGGGCGACGGCTCCGTCGCCGCGGCGGGGTCGGCGTCCGCGGACCAGCTCGCGTGCAGCTGGAGGGCGTCGGCCGGCGCCATCCCGGGAGCG
>NZ_JAGXJG010000604.1:0-234 GCF_019091725.1 Cellulomonas sp. GbtcB1
TCGCGGGCGGGGACCTCGGGTACACCGAGGCGCTCGGCAGCCCGGCGCTGCGCGCGGCCATCGCCGCGCCCTACCGGTCCTGGTACGGCGGCGACGTCGACCCGGCGCGGGTGGCCGTCACCACCGGGTCGTCGGGCGGGTTCATGCTCGCGTTCCTGGCGGGGTTCGGCGTCGGCGGCCGGGTGGGGCTGGCCCGGCCCGGGTACCCCGCGGACAAGAACATCCTGGCGTCGC
>NZ_JAGXJG010000605.1:0-234 GCF_019091725.1 Cellulomonas sp. GbtcB1
TAGGGCATACAAAACTCAAGCCCACCCAATGCGCAAGGTTCTTGCTAATGCAGGATCTCATGCGAATTAGTGTATCTAGTCTTACCTCTACAAGCAAAGACATTAATTCTATGATTTGAACCCTATCCATCCAGGTCGCAACAAGCAACCTTCTGATGGTGCCAAGGTTCATCTTAGCATACAAGACAAGCCAATCTGATGAAATGCAAAAACAATTGTAATTTAATTTACTTT
>NZ_JAGXJG010000606.1:0-234 GCF_019091725.1 Cellulomonas sp. GbtcB1
TTAAATTAGAAAATTTGTATTTTTGAGAAAATGGGATTGAAAATAACAAAAATGGGAAAGTTGCAAAGTGAGGCCCAACTTCCTTATATGGGCCGCCCACTATGCATAGGCTTTTACCATTTTATTTTTCCATTATTTTCATGCCACACAATTCTAACCTAAACCTAGAGGGCATTCTATAAATAGAAAGTAATGGCTTCAGGAAACAACACACAATTGTGTCTCATTCTTTTC
>NZ_JAGXJG010000607.1:0-234 GCF_019091725.1 Cellulomonas sp. GbtcB1
CCTCAAAATAAACAATTTCGTAAAATTAATTAAACAGTTTTATAAAAATAAACAAGTTAAATATTTTCTTATTAAAAGATAAATGTTTATTACCTATTTTAGTATGAATTATTATAATTTAATAAGATTTTTTTTAATAAAATACAATATCAAAATTATAAACATTAATGTATATAAATATAAATCAATACTTAAAATTACTAAAAATAAACATGACACGTAGAGTGATATAAT
>NZ_JAGXJG010000608.1:0-234 GCF_019091725.1 Cellulomonas sp. GbtcB1
AATCATATTCAGATGAGTCTGAAATCTGTGATGAGTCTCTTGCTGAATCATACAAAGTCATGTATGAAAAATGGATTCAGGTTGCTTCTGAAAATAGAGAGTTGAATAAATTGAATAAAAAATTGTCTCATCAGATTGAGAGCCGTTCGTTCGAGGATGTATTCATGAATTCTGTCTTCTTCGGGCTGACCGACGGCGCCAGCGGGTGCCGGCCGATCAGCACGCCGACGACGT
>NZ_JAGXJG010000062.1:0-24587 GCF_019091725.1 Cellulomonas sp. GbtcB1
CCGCCGCCGCCGGGGGCGTCGCTGGCGGCGGACGCGGGGCGCTCGCGCACGGGCGCGCGCAGCAGCCGCAGGGTCTCGCGGTGGTACGCGACGGCGGCGTGCGCCCGCAGCCGCGCCCGGGCGCGCCCGCGGCCGTGCCCGAGCGCCAGCAGCCGCAGCCACCGGCCCGCGAGCCGCAGCAGCACGACCGGCGCGGCGGGGCGGACGTCCCGCAGCCGCCGGTCGACGTACGCGGCGGCACGTCCGTGCCCTCGGGCCCGCTCGATGAGCGCCCGGCGGACGAGCGCGCGCGGACCGAGGTCACGCTCGACCACGGCGCCCGCGACGGCCCGCTCGCGGAAGCCCGCGCCGACGACGTCGCGCCGGAACACGACGTCGAGCCCGTCGGGGCAGCGCGCGGTGCCGAGCGCCTCGTCGAAGCCGACCGCCTCCAGGACCGCCCGCGTCGCGGCCATGCTGACGCCGCTGAACGCCCGGCCGATCTCGGGCGGGTCCGGGACGAGGTCGAGGTAGGCGGCGGCGAGGTCCTCCGTCAGCCAGGGCCGCTCGAGGTTCGCGGTCAGCCGCACCGCCCCGCCGGTCAGGTCGGCGCGGCCGGAGCGCAGCGGCGCGGTGAGCGCGAGCACCCAGTCGGCGGCCACCCGGACCTGGGCGTCGGTGAACAGCAGGTACCGGCCGCGCGCCGCGGCGACGCCGACGTTCCGGGCGCGCCCGCCGGTCACCCCGGGGGCGGCGACGACGCGGAGCCGCGGGTCGGCGGGCAGCGCGGGCAGGCGGCCGAGGTCGCGGGCGACGAGGAGCAGCTCACCGTGCAGCCGCTCGCCGCGGAGCCAGGAGGTCCGGTCGTCCCGGCGGCCGGCGGCGTGGTCGAGGGAGTCCAGCAGGCTGCGCAGGGTGTGCAGGAGGCCGTGCTCGTCGCCGCGCGCGACCACGACGACGGACACGTCCGCGCGGGCCCGGGCGTCGATCACGCGTCACCTCCCGCCGGCTCGGCGTCAGGTGCTGCCGAGAATGTCGACATACCCTCGCAAACCGGACAGGTGCGCGTCGAGTCGGTCACCCGGGTGCGCGCGCCGGGGGTCGCCCGGTCGCCGGACGCGGGTCACCCGTGCGGGTGCGGCCGACCCCGACGACCCGCCCCGGGCCGACGGCGCGGGCCATCCCGCTTCGCCGGCACGCGGACCACCGCGCGCCGGCTCAGCCCGCCTCGTGCCCGCAGCCGGCCACCGCGAGCTCCCCCGCGCGCAGCGGCTCCGGGTCGGGCAGCCCGCCGCGGGCGTACCCGATGCCGAACCCGGTGCTCCAGGACAGCCGCGCGACGTCGCCCCGGGACCGGATCCGGGCGGCCTCGCCGGCCACGAGCCACGCCCGCCGGGCGATCCGCGCCGGCCAGCGTCGCGCGGCACCGCGGTCGTCGCCCGCGACCGAGCCGTCGCCGGCCACCGGCGCCGACCCGTCCCCCGCCGCCCCCGCCGCCTGCGCCGCCACCTCGGCGTACCGCGCGGCCAGCCACCGCTGCCCCATCCCGCTGCCGCGCCCCTGCCGCCAGGCCCCGACGAGGCCGTCGCGCAGCCGCATGTGCACCACGGCGTCGGGCTCGAACGCGAGCGCCCCGCCGGCGAGCTGGGCGCGCCAGCACAGGTCGGTGTCCTGGAGGTAGCGCGCGCGGACGTCGAAGCCGCCCAGCCGGTCGAACAGCGTCCGCCGGACGGCGAGGTTGCTGGAGCTGGCGCTCCCGAGCCGGGGCAGCGGCTCGGTGTACTGCAGGCCGTCGACCTGCGGCAGCGCGCGGGACCCCTGCGCCGCACGGCTGTTGAGCCGCTCCCACTCCAGGCGCCCGGCCGCGACGTCGGCGTCCTGGAGCGCGCCGTGCAGGGCGTCGACCCAGCCGGGCGCGACGACGTCGTCGGCGTCGCAGAACAGCAGGTCCCGGCCCCGGGCCGCGCGCGCCCCGGCGTTCCGGGCGGCACCGGCCCCGCGGATCCCGGAGGCGTCGACGAGGCGCACCTCCGCCGGTCCCCGCACGGCGTCCCGGACGACGTCGCGGGTGCCGTCGGTCGAGCCGTTGTCGGCGACCAGCACCTCCCAGGTGCAGGCCGGGTCCTGCGCGGCGAGCGCGTCGAGCTGCGCGGGCAGCGTCGCCTCGGCGTCCCGGGCGGCGATCACCACCGAGACGTCGAGCGCGGCCTCGCGTCGGCCCCCGGGCGGCCCGTCGGCGGTCGGGCGTGCTGCGGTCATGGCTCCCCCTGCCTGGCCCACAAACGGGACAAATCACCCGTAGCAGATCACAGAGGGCAGGGCTGCGCGAGCCCGCTGGGCGTCAGTACCGCTCGGGCCCGTAGTCGATGCGGTAGTGCTGCTCCCGCGGCCGCTCCCCGATCGGACGGGCGGGCACCCCGCCGACGATCGTCCAGGGCTCGACGTCCTGGGTGACGACGGCGCCGGCGGCCACGACGGCGCCCTCGCCGATGGTCACGCCGCGCACGACGGTCGACCGGCTCGCGAGCCAGGCCCGGTCGCCGATGGTGATCGGCCCGAGCCGGCCGGCGAACCCGGGGTCCCGCAGGTCGTGGTCGGCGGTGACCAGCAGGACGTGGCTGGCGATGACCACGTCGTAGCCGATGTCGATGCCGCCGCGGGCGTCGATCTGGCAGAACCGCCCGACGTGGCAGCGCCCGGCGATCCGCAGGTTGCCCGGCTCGAGCACCTCGGACCCGCCGAACAGGTACACGTGCTCGCCGAGGTCCGCGCCCAGGCGCCGGAGCGTGCGGATCCGCAGCTCGTTGCTGGGCACGTGCGTCAGCGCCCGGTTGAAGACGAGCTCACCCCGTCGACCCACGTCAGCCGTCCTCCCCGCGGGCCGCGCCCGCGTGCTCGTGCTCCGGGGCGGTCGCCCCGCCGCGCAGCCGCGCCGCGAGCGCCGCCACCGTGTGCTCCCGCCGGACCAGCGCCCGGCCGGCCTCGCCGCGCGCCCGCCGGTCGGCGGGATCGGCCACCAGCGACCGGACGGCGTCGAGCAGCGCCCGCTCGCCGGTCGCCCCGTCGCCGACGACGACCACCCGG
Organism: Cellulomonas sp. GbtcB1; assembly: GCF_019091725.1. Lineage (NCBI taxonomy): Bacteria > Bacillati > Actinomycetota > Actinomycetes > Micrococcales > Cellulomonadaceae > Cellulomonas > Cellulomonas sp. GbtcB1. The sequence continues at coordinate 3,064 of NZ_JAGXJG010000062.1, forward strand.
GCCTCGTCGAACAGGTGCCCGGCGCCCCGGGAGTCGTTGGTGACGACCGCGCAGCCGTTCCCGAGGGCGGCGACCAGCGGACCGCTCACCGCGTGCGCCCCGCCGCCGCCCCAGCCGTCGCGCCGCCAGCGCACCACGACCGCGGCCCGCGCGAACGCGGCGCGCACGCCCTCCTCGGGCAGGAAGCCGAGCAGCCGCACCCGGTCGGCGGTCCCGGCGGCCTCCGCGGCGGCCGCGAGCGCGCGCGCCGTCTCCTCGCCGCAGGCGCCGACCGCCAGCACCCAGCCGTCCGGCAGCTCGGCGGCGGCGCGCACCAGGGGCAGCACGTCCTCGGCGGCGGCGACGTACCCCGGCACGAGCACCTCGGTGCGCCCGTCGACGGGGTCGTCGGTGGCGGCGCCGACGTGCGGCAGCGCCTCGACGGGCCGGTCCAGCCGGTGCGCGGCCGCGAGCGCCGCGGCGCCGGACGGCGACAGGCAGAGCACCCGCTCGGCCCGGCGCAGCAGGTCGCGCTCGGCGCGCCGGCCGAGGGTGCCGGACAGCGCCGCGGCGACCCGGCGGCCGCCCCGGCGGTCGAGCAGCGTGGTGAAGAACGGCCCGCCGGAGAGCTCGGGGACGTCGTGCACCATCAGCCAGACCCGGCGCCCGCGCCGCGCGGCCCACCAGGCGGCCCAGAACTCGGCGAGCCCGCGGCCGGCCTGCTCGACGACGAGGACCGCGCCGGGGTCGTGCCGGGCCAGGCGGCGCGCCAGCCGGACGGCGAGCGCGGCGGACTGGGACGCCTCGGGCGCGGGCGGCAGCGGCTCGGTGCCGGTCGGACCGAGCGCGTCGAGCACGGGGCGGAAGGCGGCGGCGTACGCGGCGACGCCGCTGGGGCTGGGCGGGAGGCGGGTGACGTGCACGTACCCCGTCGGAGCCGCGGGGGCGGTCACCGCCGACCCCGACCGACCCGGCGCACCCGGTCGCGCGCGGCGACCCCGGCGCGCTGCACGCCCTCGACGGCGCCGAGCAGCCGGGCGTCCCGCGCGGGGACGTCCTGCGTCAGGGTGCCGGCGCGCTCGGCCTCGAGCAGCGAGCCGTACAGGTGGCCGAAGGTGTGCAGGGCCGCGACGGCGAACCCCGCGCGCCCGTCCCGCCACGCGCCGCTGAACACGGTCGAGCGGAGCAGCTCGCGGACCAGCCGGACGGGGTCGTCCAACCGGGTGAACCGGCCGGGGTTGTTGGCGGCGTACCGGAGCACTTTCTCGGTGGTCTGGCCGACCGAGCGGAAGTTCAGGTGCGCGATGGCGGGCACGGAGGCCGGCGCGTCGACCCCGGGCCCGTCGAGCACCGGCGGCACGTGCGCGAGCGCGGGCTCGGCGTAGTGCGCGCGGCCGCGGCGGAGCAGGGCGTACTTCGCGCTGCCCTGCAGCGAGTGCTCGAGCATCCGGCCGTAGGCGACGTTGTCGTACCGCAGCCGCACCCCGGCCACGTCGGGCCGGTCCAGGACGGGCTGCAGCGCGGCGCGGAACCCGGTGGGCAGGTGCTCGTCGGCGTCGACGAACAGCACCCAGTCGCTGGTCGCCGCGTCGAGCCCGCGCTGGCGGACCTCCTCGACGACGGGGGCGTCCGGCACCGGCACGACCCGCGCGCCGTGCGCCGCGGCGACCTCGCGGGTGTCGTCGGTCGACCCCATGTCGCAGACGAGCACCTCGTCGAAGCCGGCCAGCAGCGGGAGGCAGTCGCGCAGCTGGTCGGCCTCGTTGCGGGAGTACACGACGGCACTCACCGTGCTCGGGGGGGTCATGGCCCCGAGCGTAGGTCGGCGTCCCCCGCCGGGGGCACCGCCCGAAGGGTGAATTGGGGTGAAACACGACATAGGGGACAGATCCGGCGGCTAGCCTCGCCGTGCGGGCGAGCCGGCCCGCACCGCCCTGACCAGGGCCCAGCACCGAGGAGCGCGCCATGAGCCACGTCGTCGTCGTCGGATCCGGCATCGTCGGGCTGGCGGTCGCCGCCCGGCTCGCCGCGCGCGGCGACGAGGTCACCGTCCTGGAGAAGGAGGACGGGCTCGCGCTGCACCAGACCGGCCGGAACTCCGGCGTCATCCACTCGGGCCTCTACTACGCGCCCGGCAGCCTGAAGGCGACGATGGCCGCGGCCGGCGCCCGCTCGATGGTCGAGTACGCCCGCGCGAAGGGCGTCCCCGTCGAGGTGTGCGGCAAGCTCGTCGTCGCCACGTCGGACGCCGAGGTGCCGCAGCTGGAGAAGCTCGCCGGCCGCGCGGAGGCGAACGGCGTGCCGGCCCGCCGGCTGACGCCCACGGAGGCCCGGGAGCACGAGCCGCACGTGCGCGCGGTGGCCGCCCTGCGGGTCGAGAGCACCGGCATCGTCGACTACCCCGGCGTGTGCCGGGCGCTCGCCGCGGACGTCGAGGCCGCCGGCGGCCGGATCCTGTTCGGCGAGGAGGTGCTCGCCGCGCGCACGGTCCCGGACGCGCCCGGGGCCCCCGGCCGGGTGGAGATCCGCACGTCGCGCGCCGACCGGGAGGCCGACGCGCTCGTGGTCTGCGCCGGGCTGCACGCCGACCGGCTCGCACGGGCGTGCGGGCTCGAGCCCGAGGCCCGGATCGTGCCGTTCCGCGGCGAGTACTTCGAGCTGACCCCCGAGGCCGGCGCCCAGGTCCGCGGGCTCATCTACCCCGTGCCCGACCCGCGGTTCCCGTTCCTCGGCGTGCACCTCACCCGCGGGATCGAGGGGCACGTGCACGCCGGGCCGAACGCGGTGCTGGCGCTCGCCCGCGAGGGCTACACCTGGACCGACGTCTCGCCGCGCGACCTCGCCGACAGCCTCGCGTGGCCCGGGCTGTGGCGGCTCGCCGCGCGCAACCTGGTGCCCGGCGCCGCCGAGGTCGGCCGGTCGCTCTCCCGGAAGGCCTTCGCGCGCAGCCTGTCCCGGCTCGTCCCGGGGATCACGGCGGGCGACCTCGTCCCCGCGCCGGCCGGGGTGCGCGCGCAGGCGCTGCGCCGGGACGGCGGGCTGGTCGACGACTTCCTGCTGCAGAGCGAGGGGCGGCAGGTGCACGTGCTGAACGCGCCGTCGCCCGCGGCCACCGCGTCGCTGGAGATCGCGCGGCACATCGTGGACCAGCTGGACGCCGCGGTCCCGGCGGCGCACGCGGCCTGACGACGCGCGGCCCCCGACGCCGAGTCTCCGTCCCGCGCCTGTCCGCGACCCGCGCGACGCAGTCCGGGATCGGAGACTCGGCGGCGCGCCCGGGCACGGGCGGCGGCGCGCCCGGGCACAGGCGGCAGCGGCGCCGGGCCGCGAGGGGGGCGCGGGCCCGGCGCCGCGGATCAGGCGGGGACCGTGCGGTCCGCCGGGGGCAGCGCGGCAGCGCCGCCGGGTGCGACCCGGGGCACGGCCACCGGGCGCGGGGTGTCGAGGCGCGCGAACGCGAAGCCCAGGCCGAAGCCGAGGTCCCAGCACCAGGACCGGAACTCAGCCACCGAGCGGACCCGGGCGAGGTCGCGCCCGACGAGGCGCACGCGGTGCAGCGCCCGTCGCAGGCCGACGTGGCCGTCCGGGTGCGCGGCCGTCGCGGCAGACCCGGAGGACGCCCCCGGGCCACCCACCCCGGTCACCCCGGCCGCCTGCCCGGGCGCCGCGAGCGCCCGCAGCCGCTCCTCCTGCTCCCGGTACCGCAGGGCCAGCCAGTGCTCGCCCGAGCCGTAGTGGTACCCCTGCTGCAGCGTCGACCGCAGCGTCCCGCGCAGCCTCACGTGCAGCACCGCCTCCGGCACCCAGGTCAGCGGCACCCCGGCGAGCTGCACCCGCCAGCACAGGTCCGTGTCCTCGAGGAACAGGCAGCCCGGGTCGAACCCGCCGACCGCCCGGAACACGTCCGCACGGATGCCCATGTTCCCGGCCCCGGCGGCGTGCAGCCCCGGCAGCAGCGTGGACTCCTGGAGGCCCGCCGTCTGCGGGATCGTCCGGGACCGCAGCACCCGCGGCCCGTTCAGCCGCTCGCCGTCGAACCGCCCCGCGACGAACGCGTGCGTGCGCAGCGCGGTCCGCATCGCCACGAGCCAGCCGTCGCCCACGACGTCGTCCGCGTCGCAGAACGCGACCAGCGGCGCGCGCGCCACCGAGACGCCCACGTTGCGGGCCGCGCCGGCCCCGCGGGTGGCGGAGGCGTCGACCACCCGGATCGGCAGCCGGTCCGCGTAGGAGCGGGCCAGGTCCACGGTCCCGTCGGTGGAGCCGTTGTCCGCGACGACGAGCTCCCAGTCGAACGGCACGCACTGCGCCGCGAGCGCGTCGAGCTGCGCCCCGAGGGTGGCCTCGGCGTCGAAGGCGGCGATGACCACGGTGAGCTCGACGCCGGCGGGTCGCGCGACGCCGTCCCGGAGCCCGCTCACGACATCAGCTCCCGGAACACGGACCGGACGCGCGGGTACCGACCGAGGAGGCCGCCGACGGTGTCGAACGACCAGCCCTCCGCGAGCAGCGGGTCGACCAGAGCCGCGGTGACGGCGGCCCTGTCGAAGGTCGGCAGGGACTCGCCGGGGGCGAGCGTCTCGGGGTCGGCCCGGGTGTCGTGCAGCAGCAGGATCCCGCCGGGGTGCAGCGCCGCGCGGGCGCGGGCGGCGACCTCGGCGACCGGCGCGTCGACCCAGTCCTCCGCCCAGCCCGACCAGATGACGACGTCGAGCCCCGACCGGGTCCAGCCGCGCAGCGACCGGGGCCGGTGCGCGCCGTAGGGCGGGCGGAACAGCGTGACGGGCACGCCGGCGACCGCCTCCACGCGGCGCCGGGCGTCGGCGACCACGCGGATCGCCTCGGCGTCCTGCAGCCGGTTGAGCCGCCCGTGGTCGGGGCCGTGCAGCGCGAGCTCGTGGCCCTCGGCGACCAGGCGCCGCACCAGGTCCGGGTGCGCCTCGGCGGCGTCGGCCAGGACGAAGAACGTGGCGTGCAGGCCCCGGTCGGCGAGCAGGTCCAGCAGCCCCGGCGTGTGGTCGGGGTGCGGTCCGTCGTCGTAGGTCAGGGCGGCGACCGCGTCCGCGGTGCGCACGCAGGCGGTGGGTGCGACCCCCCGGAGCAGCGGGCGCGCGAGGCGCAGCGCCGCCCGGTCGGGCAGCGGACGTGGCGCGGGTGCCCCGAACTCGCCCAGGTCGCGCCGGAGCACCAGGGTCTCCCCCGGGGCCCGCGGCGCGGGGCGGGTGCCGTGCAGCGCCGGCTTCTCGACGACCATCGACCTCCCCCTCGCATCCAGCCGGGCGGGACGTCGCATCGGCCCACCGGACGTCAGTGTGCCCGCGGCAACCAGCCCGGTTTGTCCGTTTTGGCGGTTTTCACCCGAACGCTCGACAGGTTTCGCCCGGACCGCCGCCGACGAGCCCTCCGCGAGCGCCCGCCCACCGACGACAACCGCCGCCGTCGGCCGCGCATGGGGCTGCCTGCGCCACCCGGGGGACCCCCGCCACCCGACCGCGGCCCCCTTGGGGTGATATGTCCGGTTTTCACCCGTTAGTACCTGTCTGGCCCGAAATGCCCGGACTAGCCTCGGGGCTGCCGCGCGGCGTTCGCGGCGCCATCCCACACCCCCGTCCGAGGAGGAGCCATGACCGCAGGCGACCTGTCGCCCGCCGACATCCCGGTGGTGATCCTGTGCGGCGGCATGGGGACGCGCCTCCGCGAGGCCAGCGAGAAGCTGCCCAAGCCGCTGGTCGACATCGGCGGCCGGCCGATCCTCTGGCACATCATGAAGACGTACAGCGAGCACGGCTTCCGCCGGTTCGTGCTGGCGCTCGGGTACAAGAGCGACCTGATCAAGCAGTACTTCCTGGACTACCGGCACCTGACGTCGGACTTCACGCTGCACCTCGGGGCGGACGGCGCGGAGTCGGAGCCCGTCTTCCACGGCACCGCCGCCAAGGAGGACTGGGAGATCACGTTCGTCGAGACCGGGCTGACCACGGCGACCGCCGCGCGCATCCGCCGCGTCGCCCAGCACCTCGACGCCGACCGGTTCGCCCTCACGTACGGCGACGGCATCGGCGACGTCGACATCACCGGCGCCCTGCGGCACCACGTCGAGCAGGGGCTGCTCGGGACGCTCACCGGTGTGCACCCGTCCAGCCGCTACGGCGAGATGCGGGTCGAGGGCGACACGGTCGTCGAGTTCAACGAGAAGCCGACCCTGGCCGACGGCTGGGTCAACGGCGGGTTCTTCCTGTTCGAGCGCGAGTTCGTCGACAAGTACCTCGACGACGACCCGGCGGTGATGCTCGAGAGCGCGCCGCTGCAGCAGCTCGCCCGGGACCGCCAGCTCTCCGTGTACGAGCACGAGGGCTTCTGGATGGGCATGGACACGTTCCGTGACTGGACGGAGCTGAACGGACTGTGGGACGCAGGTCGCGCCCCCTGGAAGATCTGGGAGGACTGAGCGCGTGCGCATCCTGGTCACCGGCACCGAGGGCTACCTCGGCAGCCTGCTCGCACCGACGCTGCTGGGCCGCGGCGACGAGGTCACCGGCCTCGACACCGGCTACTACAAGAACGGCTGGCTCTACAACGGCGTCCACGAGACCCCGCACACGCTGGTCAAGGACATCCGGCACGTCACCCCGGACGACCTGGTCGGCTACGACGCCGTCGTGCACATGGCCGAGCTGTCGAACGACCCGATCGGCGACCGCATCGGCGAGGTCACGTACGACATCAACCACCACGGCTCGGTCGCGCTGGCCTCGGCCGCGAAGCGCGCCGGCGTGAGTCGGTTCGTCTACATGTCGTCCTGCTCGGTCTACGGCGTCGCCGACGGCACGGTCGACGAGACCAGCCCGACCGACCCGCAGACCGCCTACGCCCGGTGCAAGGCCCTGGTCGAGCGGGACGTCACGGCGCTGGCCGACGACGAGTTCTCGCCGACGTTCCTGCGCAACGCGACGGCGTTCGGCGCCTCGCCGCGGCAGCGGTTCGACATCGTGCTGAACAACCTGGCCGGCCTGGCCTGGACGACGCACCGGATCGCGATGACCTCCGACGGCACGCCCTGGCGTCCGCTGGTGCACGGCCTGGACATCGCCAAGGCGATCCGCGCGGTGCTCGACGCCCCGCGCGAGGACGTGCACGCGCAGGTGCTCAACGTCGGCGCCGACGCGAACAACTACACGGTGCGCGAGATCGCCGAGACCGTCGGGGCCGAGTTCCCCGGCTGCGAGGTGTCGTTCGGCGAGCCGAGCGCGGACAACCGGTCGTACCGGGTGTCGTTCGCGAAGATCCGCGAGGTGCTCCCCGGGTTCGAGACCGACTGGGACGCCGCCGCCGGTGCCGCCCAGCTGCACCGGGTGTTCGAGCAGATCCAGCTCGACGCCGACACGTTCACCGGGCGCGGCCACACCCGCCTGGCGCAGATCGAGCACCTGCTCAAGACCGGCCAGGTGGACCCGCAGCTCTTCTGGACGGTGAACCCGTGAAGTACACCCCGACCGCGGTCGACGGCGTGATGATCGTCGACCTGGAGGAGCGCGGCGACGACCGCGGGTTCTTCGCCCGGACGTTCGACACCACCGAGTTCGAGGCGCACGGCCTGGACACGACGGTCGCCCAGTGCAACCTGTCGTACAACCACGTGGCCGGGACGCTGCGCGGCCTGCACCGCCAGGTGCCGCCGTACGCCGAGGGCAAGCTGGTCCGCTGCACCGCCGGCGCGATCGTCGACGTGGCCGTGGACGTCCGCCCGGACTCCCCGACCTACGGCGAGCACGTGCTGGTCGAGCTCTCGGCCGCGAACCGGCGGGCGCTGTTCATCCCGCCGTACGTGGCGCACGGCTACCAGACGCTGACCGACGGCGCCGAGGTGATCTACCAGGTCAGCGGGCCCTACGCGCCCGAGGGCGAGCAGGGCTTCCGGTACGACGACGCCGCGTTCGGCATCGAGTGGCCCGTGCCGGTCACGGTGATCTCGGACAAGGACGCGGCGTGGCCGCTGGTCTCGTCCGACGCCGCCGAGGTGGCGCCGTGATCGTCGTCGACTCGCTGCTGAAGGCGCGCCAGGCCGACGGCCGCCCGATCCGGGTGGCCCTGGTCGGCGCCGGGTTCATGGGCCGCGGCCTGGTGAACCAGATCGTCAACTCCGTGCCCGGGATGGACGTCGTCGCCATCGCCGCCCGGCACCCCGAGCAGGGCGTCCGGGCGTACACCGAGGCGGGGCTCACGGGCGTCGTCGAGGTGGACTCCCCCGCCGCCCTGGCGCGCGCCGCCGCGTCCGGGACCCCGGCCGTGACCGCCGACTACCGCGTGGCGGTCGCGTCCGACGCGGTCGACGTGGTGGTGGACGTGACCGGCGCGGTGGAGTTCGGCGCGCACGTCGCGCTCGCCTGCTTCGAGCACGGCAAGCACCTGGTGCTGATGAACGCCGAGGTCGACGCCACGGTCGGCGGCGAGCTCGCCCGCCTGGCCGACAAGGCCGGCGTCGTCTACACCGGCTGCGACGGCGACCAGCCCGGCGTGCAGATGAACCTGCACCGGTTCGTCACCGGGCTCGGCCTGACGCCGCTGGTGGCGGGCAACATCAAGGGCCTGCAGGACGAGTACCGCACCCCGACGACGCAGAAGGCGTTCGCCGAGCGGTGGGGCCAGGACCCGCACATGGTCACGTCGTTCGCGGACGGCACCAAGGTCTCCGTCGAGCAGGCGCTGGTCGCCAACGCCACCGGCATGTCGGTGCACCGGCGCGGGATGCTCGGGATGGACCACGACGGGCACGTCGACGAGCTGACCACCCGGTACGACGTGGACGAGCTCCGCGCGCTGGGCGGGGCCGTCGACTACGTGGTCGGGGCGCGCCCCGGGCCGGGCGTCTACGTCCTGGCGACGCACGACGACCCGAAGCAGCGGCACTACCTGGAGCTCTACAAGCTGGGCACCGGGCCGCTCTACTCGTTCTACCAGCCGTACCACCTGTGCCACTTCGAGGTGCCGACGACGATCGCCCGGGCCGCGCTGCTCGGCGACGCGACGATCCGCCCGCTCGGGGCGCCGTCGGTGGAGGTCGTGACCACGGCCAAGACCGACCTCGCGGCCGGCACCGTGCTGGACGCGCTCGGCGGGTACCACTACTACGGCCAGGCCGAGCGCGCCGACGTGACGCGGTCGGAGCGCCTGCTGCCGGTCGGCGTCGCGGAAGGCTGCGTCCTCGTCCGGGACGTCCCGAAGGACGCGACGCTCACGTACGACGACGTCCGGCTCCCGGAGGGCCGGCTGGTCGACCGCCTGCGCGAGGCCCAGGCGGCCCTGGCCTGACCGGCCGCGCACGGCCTGGGCCCGGCGACCCGGCGCGGCCCCGGCCCGCTTCGCCACCCGATTCTCGCGCCGCCCCCCTCGGGATCGGGCGGCGGCGCGAGAAAGGGGTGGGGACGCGCGCGACCTGCGCCTTCCGGCGCGGCCTCCCCCGATCGGAGTGGGCGGGACCGGAAGGCGGAGGCCGAGCGCGCCCGCGGCGCCGGCGGCGGATCACCCGGATGCCAGCGGCTTCACCCGGGGTCGGCGGACAAACCGGACAAATCTACTCATAGGCTTCATGCCAGCAGGAACGGGCCTGGGGACGACGACCCGTCCCCCCGGCCACCCAGGACCATCAGGAGAGGGGGGACCGTGGCGTCCACCGACAGCAGCACGGACCTGCGCGCCCGCGCCGTCACGTTCTACCTGCCCCAGTACCACCCGGTGCCGGAGAACGACGCGTGGTGGGGCCCCGGCTTCACCGAGTGGCGCAACGCCGCGAAGGCCCGCCCGCTGTTCCGGGGCCACAACCAGCCGCACCTCCCGGCGGACCTGGGCTTCTACGACCTCCGGATGCCCGAGGCCCGCGAGGCGCAGAGCGACCTCGCGCAGCAGTACGGCGTCGAGGCGTTCATCTACTGGCACTACTGGTTCGGCGGCGGCCGGCGGATCCTCGAGCGCCCGTTCACCGAGGTGCTCGCGTCCGGCGCCCCGTCGGTGAAGTTCTGCCTGGCGTGGGCCAACCAGACCTGGAGCGGCATCTGGCACGGCGCCAGCGACCGCATCCTGATGGAGCAGACGTACCCGGGGCCCGAGGACGAGCAGGCCCACTTCGACTCGCTGCTCCCCGCGTTCCGCGACGAGCGCTACCTGCGGGTGGACGACCGCCCCGTGTTCTACGTGTTCCGGCCGGAGGACCTGCCGGACGCCGCCGCGTTCGTCGACCGCTGGCAGGCGATGGCCCGCGCGGCCGGCCTGCCCGGCCTGTACCTGGTGGCCGAGGTGTCCGACCTGCTCGGCCGCGGCCCCAAGTACACCGACGTGGACGCGGCCGGCTTCGACGCCGGCGTCTACATGCGGATCCCCGCCCGGCAGACCCGCGCCGACGTGCTGCGGATGCGGGTCGGCCGCAAGCTGGGCCGCCCCGAGGTGTACCCGTACGCGCCCGACTTCGAGCCCGCCCCGCACGGGATCTCCGAGAACCTGCAGCCGTGCATCTACCCGAACTGGGACAACACCCCCCGCTCGGGCACGCGCGGGCTGGCCGTCACCGGCTCCTCCCCCGAGCTGTTCGGCCGGCACGTCCGCCAGGCCGTCGCGACGCTGCAGGACCGCCGGCCCGCCGAGCGGCTGCTGTGGGTGAAGTCCTGGAACGAGTGGGCCGAGGGGAACTACCTCGAGCCCGACCTGGAGCACGGGCACGCCTGGCTCGCGGCGCTGCGCGACGGTCTGACGGGCACGAGCACCCTGGCCACCGAGCCGGCGCGGGTGCTGACCCCGCACGCGCTGGGCGCCCCGGCCCCGTCGGACGGCGTCGCGCATGGGTGAGGCCACCACCGCGGCCCCGCTGCGCATCGCGATGCTGTCCTACTACCTCCCGTCGGGCAGCAAGATCGGCGTCGGCTTCCAGGCCCACGAGCTCGCCACCGAGCTGGCGCGCCGCGGCCACCAGGTCGACATGTTCAGCGACTGCCCGCCCGTCCCCGGCGCGACCTACGGGCACCGGCACGTCGCGATGTCGGGCTCGCTGCGCACCTTCCGGTTCGCCACCGACCTGCGCAAGCAGGACTTCACCGGCTACGACGTGCTGCACGCCCACGGCGACGACTACTGGCTGTGGCGCCGGCGCGCGCCGCTGCACGTCCGCACGGTGCACGGCTCCTGCTTCGAGGAGGCGAAGCACATCCGCGGCGCCAAGGAGAAGCTCCGGATGCTGCTGCTCGGCATGACCGAGGTGCTCGCCTCCGTCGTCGCCGACCGGGTCGTCGTGGTGTCCCCGCAGACCCGGCGGTGGGTGCCGCGGTCCCACGACGTCATCCCGAACGGCGTCGACACCGCGCGGTTCACCCCGGGCGACGCGGCGGGCCGCGCGGACCACCCGGTGGTGCTGTTCGTCGGCACCTGGCACGGCCGCAAGCGCGGGAAGGACCTGGCGGCGGCGTTCGCCCGGGACGTGCTGCCGCGGGTGCCGGAGGCCGAGCTGTGGATGGTCACGCGGGACGCCCCCGCAGACCCCGGGCCCGGCATCAAGGTGCTCGGCCGGCTGTCCGACGAGGACCTGGCCGACGCCTACCGCCGCGCCTGGGTGTTCTGCCTGCCGTCGTCCTACGAGGGCTTCGGCATCCCGTACGCCGAGGCGATGGCCAGCGGCCTGCCGGTCGTCGCCACCCCGAACGTCGGCGCCCGGTACGTCTCCGACGAGGGCCGCGCCGCGGTGCTCGCCGAGCTGGACGACCTGGGCACCGCGCTGGCCGACGTGCTGATCGACGCCCCGCGCCGCGCAGCGCTGTCCGCCGCGGGCCTCGACCGGTCCCGCGCCTTCTCGCTCACCGCCGTCGCCGACGCGTACGAGCGCCTGTACACGACCCCCCAGCAGCACGGAGACCAGTCATGACCGATGTCGCCATCCGGGCCGCCGGGGTCGGGAAGTCGTACCGGATCGCCACCTCCGACGACGCCCCGTCCACGGCCGCCGAGGCGGTGCTGCAGCGCCTGCGGCACCCGCTGCAGCGCGCGCAGTACGAGGAGTTCCGCGCCCTCGACGAGGTGAGCTTCGAGATCCCCCGCGGCGAGGCCGTCGGCATCCTGGGCCGCAACGGCGCCGGCAAGTCGACCCTGCTCAAGCTGCTCACCCGCGTCGCGGCGCCCACGCGCGGCCGGATCGAGCTCGCGGGCCGGGTCGGCTCGCTGCTGGAGGTCGGCACCGGCTTCCACCCGGAGCTCACCGGCCGCGAGAACGTGTTCCTCAACGGCACGCTGCTCGGGATGCGCAAGAGCGAGATCAAGCAGCGCTTCGACGAGATCGTGGCGTTCTCGGGCGTCGAGAAGTTCCTCGACACCCCGGTGAAGCGCTACTCCTCCGGCATGTACGTCCGGCTGGCGTTCGCGGTCGCCGCGCACCTCGACACCGAGATCCTCGCGGTCGACGAGGTCCTCGCGGTGGGCGACGCCGAGTTCCAGGCCAAGTGCCTCGACCGGATGCGGACCGTCGCGTCCGAGGGCCGCACCGTGCTGTACGTGTCGCACCAGGTGCAGACCGTCAAGACGCTGTGCACGTCGGCGATCTTCCTGGAGCACGGGAAGCTCGTCATGCACGGCACGGTCGACGACGCGATCGAGCTCTACCAGACCAGCCGGGACCGGGTCGCGATCAGCCAGACCGACATCGACCGGCGCCCCGGCACGGGCGAGGTCCGGATCACCTCCGCGACCGTCTCCAGCCCGCTGTACAAGACCACCGAGCCGAAGACCATCGAGTTCCTGGTGTCCGCCAACGCGGACTACATCGGCAAGTACTTCGTGTCCTGCCACATCAACGACCGGCACGGCACCACGATCCTGCAGTGCGACTCCCGGGTCCGCGGCCTGTGGCTGGACCCGGCGCAGGAGCAGAAGATCGCGCTCACCATCAAGGAGCCCTGGCTCAAGCCCGGCGAGTACACCGTCGACCTGTTCGTGTGCTCCTCCGGGGTGCTCGACTCGTTCGAGGGCGCCGGCCGGTTCGAGATCCACCCGGTGCTGCCCTACCCGCAGGCGGTCTCCGACGAGGGGCTCGACGCGGGCCTCGTCCTCGCCGACTTCGACTACGAGAGGCGCTGAGCGATGGCCACGCGCACGACTGTCATCAACCCGCCCGGGCGCCTGCCGCTGCCGGCGTGGCGCGAGATGTGGGAGGCCCGCGAGGTCTTCACCCGGTTCGGCATCCGCGACCTCAAGCTGCGCTACCGGCAGACCGCGCTCGGCGTGATCTGGGTGGTCCTGCAGCCGCTGCTGAGCGCCGGCATCTTCTCCATCGTGTTCGGGCAGATCGCCGACCTGTCCAGCGACGGCGTCCCGTACTTCGTGTTCTCGTTCACCGGCATGCTCGCGTGGACGCTGTTCAACGGGATCGTCTCCCGGGCCGCGCCGTCGCTGGTGAACAACCAGGCCCTGGTGTCGAAGGTGTTCTTCCCGCGGCTGCTCGTCCCGCTGTCCTCGGTGCTGTCGGTGCTGGTGGACTTCCTGGTGGCGGGCGTGCTGATGGTCGGGCTGATCATCTGGTACGACATCCCGATCACCTGGGCCCTGCTCACGCTGCCGCTGTGGATCCTCGCGGTGATCCTGCTGGGCTCCGGGCTCGGCATGGCCGCCTCGGCGCTCATGGTGAAGTTCCGCGACATCGCCTACGTGGTGCCGTTCGCGCTGCAGACCCTGCTGTACGCCAGCCCGCTCGCCTACTCGCTCAGCGAGGTCGGCGAGGGCATCCGCTGGCTGTTCGACATCAACCCGCTGACCTGGATCCTCGAGGGCTTCCGGTGGTCGCTGCTCGGCCTCGCGGAGCCCGCGACGTGGCAGATGGCCGCGACGGCGGGGGTGAGCGTCGCGGTGTTCGTCGGCGGCGCGCTGATCTTCTCGAAGATGGAACGCGGCTTCGCGGACGTGATCTGACGTGGCCGCGCCCGCCGTCCCGCCGGTCGACCCGCCCCCCGGCGCCCCCGCCCCGGCCCCCCGCCGCCGGTGGGGCCGCCGTGGTGTGGTCCTGGGCCTGACCGCGGTCCTCGGCGCCTCGGCCGGGATCGGGCTGTGGCAGCTCGCCGCGCAGCAGCCCGGCACCGGCGACGGCGCCGTGGCCAGCGCGCCGACCGCGGGCGACCCCGCGGCGCGGATGTGCGGCGTCGCCGACCCCGACCGGTACGCCGCGCTCGCCGCCGACGCCCCGGTCGCGGACGTGCAGGACCTCGCCGACCTGGGCGACGCGGTGCCGCTCCAGCTCGCGGCGACCGGCGACCACGTGGCCGCGCTGCAGCGCGACGGCGGCACCACGACGATCGGCCGCTGGACGTCCGCCGGGAAGGCCGGCACGCCCGTGGTCGTCGACGGCGGCGACGACGCGCCCGGCAGCTTCGCCCTGACGACCGACGGCGGCGTCCTGGCGACCGACGGCTCGGCCGGCGGCACGACGGTGGCGCTGTGGGCCGCGGGCTCGGCCGACCCGAGCACCACCTGGGACCTCGCCGCGCTCGACCGCGGCGACGTCCGGGCGGTGCTCGGCTGGACCGCGGGCCGCTCGGGCGCGCTCGCGACCGTCGTGCTCGCCGACTCGCACCGGCTGGCGCTGCTGCGCGCCGACGGCACCGTGGACGGCGACGGCCCGGAGCTCGAGTGGGGCTCGTACCCCCGGTTCTACCCGCAGGACGACGGGTCGCTCGTGCTGATGAGCGACGCCGACGACCAGTCGTCGTCGATCGCGCTCGTGCGGTACGCCGCGGACGGCACCCCGGGGCTGCGGATCGAGGGGCCGCTGTCCGGCGGGTCGAACGGCGGCGCGCCGGGCCTGGACCACCCGACCGGGGTCGCCACGGCCGCGGACGGCGGGCTGCTCGTCGCCGGGCCGACCTGGCGGCTGCTCGAGGTCGGCCCCGACGGCGTCTGGCGGCGCCAGTCGCTGTCCGGCGAGGGCCAGGGCTCGACCTTCCGGTTCGCCGACCTGACCCCGTTCGTGCGCGGCGGCGACGCCGTCTACTTCGCCTCCCCCCGCGAGGAGGGCGGCGGCCTGCAGCTGTCCCGCGTCGAGGACGCGGACCTGGACCTGCTGCTCGACGCCCCGATCGTCTGGGACGTGAACCACGCGTCCTCGCTCGACCTGCTCGGCTTCGGCGCGGGACTCGGCACCGACGCGACCGACGACTACTTCGGGCCCGGGACGACGCCCGCGGTGCACGCCGCGTTCGCCCCGTCGTGGGGCGCGCTCGCCGACGCCTACGAGCTCCGCTACGAGGTGACCGGCGACCCCTGGCTGGACCCGCCCGTCGAGGCGACGTCCGGCACCGTGGCGATCCCGGCCGACGGCGGGGAGGTGCCGCTCGACCTGCCCGCCGCGCGGCCCGGGCCGTACGAGGTGCACGCCACTCTGGTCGAGAAGGCGACCGGCGCGGTCCGCACCGCCACCTGCCTGCGCTACGCCGTCGGCGCGGACGGCGCGACCTACGACCCGGCCTCGCTGGCCGGGGGCGCCGACTGGGGCGGGCCCGGCCCGCTGCGCGGCGTCCAGCTCGCCGCGCAGCTCGGGCTCGGCAGCCACCGGGTGCAGCTCGACTTCGGCCGGCTGGTGCCGGACGTGACGGCCACCCCGTCGGCGGCCGGGCTGGACCTGGCGGCGCTGCCCGGCGCGGAGGACGGCGACCCGTTCGCGGGGATCGACGCCGCCGCGACCCTGGCCGCCGACTCGGACGTGCAGCTCTACGTCCAGGTCGGCCAGGGCGGGGAGGCGGAGGCCGAGGCCGTCGCCGACGGCACCTGGGGCGCCTGGGTCGGGGTGATCGCGGAGGCGCTGCACGCCGGCGCGCCCGACCTGCACCTCTGGGCCCCGTGGAACGAGCCGAACAACACCGGCTTCGGCGACGGCGCCGCCTACGCCACGCAGGTGCTCACGCCGTTCGCCGACGCCGTGCGCGGGGCCGACCCGCGGGCCCGGGTCGTCGGCGGCAACGCGCTGAACGTCGTCGTGCCCTGGTACCAGCAGGTGGTCGACGCCGGCGGCTGCGCGTCGATGGACGTCGTCGGGATCCACCCCTACACCGGGTTCAACCGGTCCTGGGACGAGGAGGGCGCGGACGGCCCGATCGGGCAGATCACCGCGCTGCGCGAGGTGCTCGCGGCGTGCGGCGCCGACGTCCCCGTCTGGGACACCGAGTCCGGCTGGTGGTCGGACGGCCCGGCGAACCACTGGGCGCAGGCCTACGACGTCGCCCGCTCCCTGCTGTGGATGCGCGAGCTCGGCGTGGACGAGTGGATGTACTTCTTCAGCGAGGGCGGCTGGGGCGAGGGCGGCTTCACCTGGTCGCTCGTGCAGCTGGGCTCGTTCGTGAAGCCCGGCGCGCTGGCGATGGCCGCGGTGTCCGGGGTCCTCGACGGCCGCGGCGCGCCCGACCTGCTCGACACCGGCGACCCGGCGCTGCACGCCATGGCGTTCGGCCCGGCGACCGGCGCGCCCTCGGCCGCGGGCAACCCCGCCCCCGCGGGCACCCGGGACGACCCGCTGCTCGCGGTGTGGACGCAGGACGAGGTGACCGAGGCGCAGGTCACCGCCGACGCCGCGACGACGGTGACCGTCACCGACGTGTACGGCGGCACCCGGACGGTCGACCTGGCCGCCGGCGAGCCGACCCCGCTGCCGGTCACCGGCTCGCCGGTGTTCCTCACCGCGGACGCCGCGCTCACCGTCGCCCCGGCCGCCGACGCCGGCACCGACCTGCTGGCCGGCGGCACGGTGACGGCGAGCTCCAGCACCGACGGCACCGATCCCGCCGACCTGGTCGCCGAGGGCGGCGCGGGCGCGAACCCGTGGCGCGCCGGGGCCCGCACCGAGGACGGCCCGGACGCCAGCCCGTGGGTGCAGGTCGACCTGGCGTCGCCCGCCACCGTCGACCGGGTGGTCGTGGAGAGCGCCGGCATCCGGTGCTGCACCTCGGGGGTCCGGGCCTACACCGTCGAGGTGCAGGACGAGGACGGCGCGTGGCAGGAGGTCGGCCGGCAGGACGGGCTGTTCCTGGCCCGCACCACGTCGGTGACCTTCGAGCCCCGCACCGTCACGGCGGTCCGGGTGCAGGTGCCGTCGACCACGACCCGGGGGATCACCGTCCCCGACGTGAACTACTCCGGCCAGTCCGGCGGGCTGCTGCCCGCGTGGGAGCCCGTGCAGCCCGAGCCGACCTGGCCCGTGTCGCTGGTGCGGCTCGCCGCCTACGGACCCGCCGCATGACCGACCCGACCGCCACCCGCTCCCAGGAGGGACGACGACGATGAGCCCCAGGGCCACCGTGGGCATGCCCGTCTACAACGGCGAGAAGTACCTGCCCGCCGCGCTCGACTCGGTGCGGGAGCAGGACGAGGCCGACCTCGAGATCGTGATCTCGGACAACGCCTCGACCGACGCCACCGAGGAGATCTGCCGCGCCGCGGCGGCCGAGGACGACCGCATCCGGTACGTCCGGCTGCCCGAGAACCGGGGCGGGCGGTTCAACTTCAACCACGTGCTGTCGCTGGCGACCGCCCCGTACTTCACCTGGGCCGCCGCCGACGACGTCCGGCGCCCGGCGTTCGTCCGGCGCTGCCTGGAGGTGTTCGCCGAGTCCGACCCCGCGACCGTGCTGGTGTACCCGCGCACGCAGATCATGGACGCGGGCGGGATCGTCACCGAGGACCTGAACGACGCCGACCTCGCGTGCGACGAGCCGACGCCGCACGAGCGGATGGGCCACTTCCTGCGGGCGCAGGCGGCGCACCTGTTCTACGGCCTGCACCGCACGGACGCGCTGCGCCGCACCCGGGGGATCCGGCCGACGGTCGGGAACGACCTGGTGATCCTGGCCGAGCTCGCCTGCCAGGGGCCGTTCCAGCTGGTGCCCGAGCAGCTGTTCCTGCAGCGCCGGCACAGCGAGCAGTTCTCCCAGCAGGGGCAGGCGCAGGTCGCCTGGCACGCCCCGTCCGCGTCGGTGCGGTTCGCGTTCCCGCACACGAAGGTCAGCGTCGAGCTCGCCCGGGGCGTGCTCGCCTCGGACGTGCCCGCCACGGAGAAGGCGCGCGCGCTGGCGACGATCCCCGTGGCGTGGACGATCCCGCGCTGGCGCGGGCCGGCGGCCGACGTGTGGGCGGCCCTCGGGCTCGAGCCGCGGAGCCGGCGCCGGTGAGCGGGTCGGGCGGTCCTGCGGGGCCGGGCGGCGGGGCGGGCGCGGGTGCGGCCGGCGCGGCCGGCGCTGCCGCGCGCGGGGAAGCGGGCGCGGCCGCGCGCGTGCCCGAGGTGCACGTGCTCACGCCCGGCGACCACTTCTCCCCGCGCACAGGCTCGGCGATCCCGACGGTCGTCGACGGCCTGTGCGCGGCGCTCCCGGCCGGCGCGGCCCCGCGGCCGCGCGTGGTGGTCGCGGACGGCACCTACCCCGACCGGTACCCGAGCGCCGAGCCGGTGGGCTACCCGCTCGCGGGCGCGCGCCCGGCAGACCGATACGTCGACGCCCTCGCCGGCCGGCTGGGCCTCCCCCGCCCGGGCGTGCGGCGCGCGCTGCGCCCGACGCTCGGCGACCAGGACGCGTGGGAGCCCGGTGTGGTGCTCGCGCACAACGCCCCGCAGCTCGTCCCGCTGGTGCACGACCGGCACGCGGCAGTCCTGTACGCGCACAACCTGCTGCTGCGCACCTACTCCCCCCGGGAGGCCGACAAGGTGCTCGGCCGGGCCGCCGCGATCGTCTGCGTGAGCGGCGCGCTGGCCGACCAGACCGCGGCGCACCTGCCCGCGCGGCTGCGCGACCGGCTCCGGGTCGTGCCGAACG
The DNA here is from genome assembly GCF_019091725.1 of Cellulomonas sp. GbtcB1. Classification (NCBI taxonomy): domain Bacteria; kingdom Bacillati; phylum Actinomycetota; class Actinomycetes; order Micrococcales; family Cellulomonadaceae; genus Cellulomonas; species Cellulomonas sp. GbtcB1. The sequence goes on from NZ_JAGXJG010000062.1 coordinate 21,858, forward strand.
GCGTCGACACCACCCGGTTCGTGCCGCGCGCGGACCAGGGGCGCGGCGAGCGGCTGCGGGTGCTGTTCGTCGGCCGGATGATCCCGGACAAGGGCGCGGACGTGGTCCTGGACGCGGTCGCGCGGCTCGGCCGGGACGACGTCGAGCTGACCATGGTCGGCTCGCAGAACTTCGACGCGGGCGCGGCCCCGTCGCCGTACGAGCGGGACCTGCGCGCGAAGGCCGCGGCGCTGGGCGACCGGGTGCGGCTGCTGCCGTTCACCCCCCGCGCCGAGGTGGCCGCGGTGTACCGGGACGCGGACGTCGTGGTCGTGCCCTCGCGGTGGGCGGAGCCGTTCGCGCTCACGGTCATGGAGGGCATGGCCAGCGGGGTCCCCGTCGTGGCGTCGGCCATCGGCGGCATCCCCGAGGTCGCGGGCGACGCCGGCGTGCTCGTGCGCCCGGACGACCCGGCGGAGCTCGCCGCGGCGCTCGAGGCGCTCGCCGACGACGAGGCGCTGCGCCGCCGGATCGGGTCGCGCTGCCGGTCCTGGGCGCGGACCCACGACTGGGGCTGGGCGCGCGGGCGGCTGGACGCCGTCCTCACCGAGGTGGCGGGTGTTTCACCCACGCCGGTCGGGTGAACCTTTTGCACCAGATGTCCGATTTGTGGAGGTGACCGGCACGATGGTCCCCATGCGCGTGCTCCGGGTGTCCCACAGCGCCGTCGTCACGGCGTGGCGCGGGCGCGAGGCCGCCCTGCGCGCCCGCGGCCTGACGGTGCGGACGCTGAGCGCGCGCACCTGGGAGGAGGGCGGCCGGGACGTCGACCTGGAGCCGCAGCCGGGCGAGGACGTCGTCGGCGTGCGCACGACCGGCCGTCACCCGAACGTGTTCCTCTACGACCCGCGGCCGATCTGGCGCGCGCTCGGCGAGGACTGGGACGTGCTCGACCTGCACGAGGAGCCCGCCGCGCTGGCCACGGCCGAGGTGCTGCTGCTCCGGGCGCTGCGCCGGTCGCGCGTCCCCTACGTGCTCTACTCCGCGCAGAACATCGCCAAGCGCTACCCCGTGCCGTTCCGCTGGTGGGAGCGGTGGGCGCTGCGCGGGGCCGGCGCGGTCAGCGTGTGCAACGCCGAGGCCGGCGACGTGCTGCGCGCCAAGGGGCTCACCGCCCCCGCGCACGTCGTCGGGCTGGGCGTCGAACCCCCCGGTCCGCAGGACGCGGTCGCCGGGCACCCGGGAGCTCAGGACGCGGGCGACCGGACGACGGGCGCTCGGGACGAGGGCGCCCCCACGGACGCCGGCGTAGTCGGTGCGGCCGCCCCCGCACGCACCGGCTACGTCGGCCGCCTCCTGCACCCGCACAAGGGGCTCGACGTGCTGCTCGACGCCGCCGAGGCCGACCCGCGGATCACCGTGGCGATCGCCGGGGCCGGCCCGCACGAGGCCGCGCTGCGCGCCCGGGCCGCGACGCCCGCGCTGGCGGGCCGCGTCACGTTCCACGGCCACCTGTCCGGGGAGGCGCTCGCCGCGGTCTACCGGGGCCTCGACGTGCTCGCGGTGCCGTCCGTGCCGACGCCCGGCTGGCTCGAGCAGTTCGGCCGGGTCGCGGTCGAGGCGATGGCCGCGGGCGTGCCCGTGGTGGCCTCCGACAGCGGGGCGCTGCGCGACGTCGTCGGCGGGGCCGGCACCCTGGTGCCTCCGGGCGACGCCGCGGCGCTGGCCGCCGCGCTGGTGGCGGTCGTGGACGAGCCGGGCCGGGCGGCGCGCATGCGCGCGGCGGGCGCGGAGCGCGCGGGCGAGTACACCTGGGCGGCGATCGCCGAGCGGTACGAGGCGATGTACCGCGAGGTCGTCGCGGGCGCCGGGGCCGGGGCCGACGAGTTCGGTGGTCCCAGCCGAGTTCGGACCCAGGAGGCACCGAACGCGGCTGGGACCACCGAACCGGGCGCCGGCGCCGCCCCCGCCGGCGACCCCGAGGTCGTCGTCGTCGCGTACGGCGCCGCCAAGCTGCTCGCGCGGGCGCTCGCGCCCGTGGCCGGCGCGCTGCGCGTGACCGTCGTCGACAACTCCGGCGACCCCGACGTCCGCCGCGTCGCCGAGGCCGCCGGCGCGCGCTACCTCGACCCCGGCGCCAACCTCGGGTTCGCCGCCGCCGTGAACCTCGGGGTGCGCAGCGCGCGCCCGGGCGCGGACGTCCTGCTGCTCAACCCCGACGCCCGGGTCGACCTGGCCGGCGTGCGGACCCTGCACCGCGCGCTGCGCGCCGACGCGGGTCTCGCCGCCGTCGGCCCCGCCCAGGTCGACGACGACGGCGCCCCGGCCCGGGTGCGCTGGCCGTTCCCGACGCCGGCCGCCGCGTGGCGCCAGGCCGCGGGCCTCGGCGTCCCGGAGACCGCCGGCGGCTTCGTGATCGGCTCCGTGCTGCTGCTCCGCGCCGAGGCGCTGGCCGCAGTCGGCGGGTTCGACGAGCGGTTCTTCCTGTACTCCGAGGAGACCGACTGGCAGCGCCGCGCGCACGACGCCGGCTGGCGCACGGCCGTGGTCGAGGACGTGCTCGCCGGCCACGTCGGCGCCGGCACCAGCACCGACCCGACCCGGCGCGAGACCCACTTCCACGCGTCCCAGGAGCGGTACTTCCGGACGCACCACGGCGCGGCCGGCTGGGCGTCCGCCCGCGCGGCCGTGGCGCTCGGCGCGGTGCCGCGCGCGCTGCTCCCCGGCGACCGCGGCGCCGCCGCCCGGCTG
>NZ_JAGXJG010000609.1:0-233 GCF_019091725.1 Cellulomonas sp. GbtcB1
GCCCGACTGGCTCACGGGCGCCCATGGCTAGACCGGCGACGCGGGCCGACCACGAGCAGTTCTGCACCACAGAGGGCTGGTCCCCGGCGCGGGGCGCCCGTGGGGGCCGCGTGCGGCACCACGCCACGTACGAGCTGCCGCTTCCGGACGGGCGGATCCTCCGGACCCCGATCTCACGCCCGGTCGACGCCACTGCGTACGGGCCGTCGCTGTGGTCGCACATCCTCCGGGAC
>NZ_JAGXJG010000610.1:0-233 GCF_019091725.1 Cellulomonas sp. GbtcB1
CTTGCATGTCAGGTCTCCTGAGGAACTGTCGAGCGGGCGCGAGGGTCCGGTGTGCCAGCACCGGGCCCTCCCCGCTGGGTGCGGTGGGTCGTACGTCGTCTCGTCGGGGTCAGGCTCTGCCCAGCGGCGCCTCCCCGGGTGCGCGCCGGTCAATCCAGCTCCCAGACGTTGCCGAACTCGTCGCCGCCCCAGCCTCCGCCCTCGGTCTCGACGACCACGGTCCACCCGTCCGG
>NZ_JAGXJG010000611.1:0-233 GCF_019091725.1 Cellulomonas sp. GbtcB1
CGGCGAGTTCCTCGGCCGCGTCATCTGCGAGTCCGGCGGCGACGACCTGTTCGACGTCGTGGAGCGCGTCCGCGCGCTGACCATCCGCGCGCACGACGAGCAGGACCTGTCCGCGCACACGGAGGCGGAGGAGCTCGTCGGCTCCTTCTCCATCGGGCGCGCCCAGCAGGCCGCCCGCGCCTTCACCTGCTACTTCCACCTGGCGAACCTCGCCGAGGAGCACCACCGCGTCC
>NZ_JAGXJG010000612.1:0-233 GCF_019091725.1 Cellulomonas sp. GbtcB1
CGGGCAGCGGGGTGCTGGTCCGGTGGCTGCTCGCGCAGGGCCTCGTCGACCGGATGACCCTGCTGGTCTACCCGGGCGTCGTCGGCCAGGGCACGCGGCTGTTCCCGCAGGACGGCCCGGACCTGCGGCTGACGCTCGTGGCGTCCCGGGCGACGCCCGGCGGCGTCACCGTGCAGACGTACGAGCCCGCCGGCCCCCCGGCGTACGCCGGGGCGGCGGCGCCACCCGCCGCC
>NZ_JAGXJG010000613.1:0-233 GCF_019091725.1 Cellulomonas sp. GbtcB1
GCACCGGCCGCGCCGTGCAGTGCGCGCTGTCCGTGCTGGACGCCGCCGCGCAGGCCGAGGCCGCGTCGACCGACGACGGCCCGGGCGAGCCCGGCAGCGCCTCCGGCGTGCTCGTCGAGGGCCCGGTCGTGGTGCTCGCGGGCGGCATCCCGCTGCTCGACGGGGGGACGCTCGGCGAGCTGCTCGCCGCGCACGCCGCGGACGGCAACGCGGTGACCGTGCTCACCACCCAG
>NZ_JAGXJG010000614.1:0-233 GCF_019091725.1 Cellulomonas sp. GbtcB1
AGCGGCGGTGCTGCTGGCCCTCGGGGCTGAGCGACTCCTCGACGGAGGCGGGCAGCATGCCCCACGCGCCGAGCCGGCCGGCGATCACGTCCATCGCGGCGGCGTGCACGTCCCGGTACCGGTTGCCCGGCACGGCGACCGCGAACGCGGCGTCCGCGGCGGCGAGCACCGCCTGGTAGACCCGGCGCTGCGCGTCGGTGGACCTGGCGTTGTCCGGCAGGGTGCGCGTGGCG
>NZ_JAGXJG010000615.1:0-233 GCF_019091725.1 Cellulomonas sp. GbtcB1
CCCATCGCGGCGGCGGCCTCGACGTCGTGGCCGACGGCGTCGCCGATCACCACGCCGGCCACGTCGTCGGTGATCTGCGCGGCGTCGTACCAGTCGCCGCCGACCTGGGCGTAGACCACGTTCGGGGCGTAGTAGGACCAGACGTCCAGCCCTTCGCCCTCGGCCTGCTCCGGCAGCATCCCGCGCTGCAGCGTCTCCGCCCCCCGGTGCTCCCGGGCGCACAGCCCCACGTT
>NZ_JAGXJG010000616.1:0-233 GCF_019091725.1 Cellulomonas sp. GbtcB1
TCTAAATTACCAGTCACCATTTACTCGAATCGATTGCAAGGAATCATCAACACTTCAGCAGCTAAAAAAGAAAAAAGGTTGTATTTTGTCTTCACACGCTCATATTATCTTCACAAGCTTGATGAGATCATCTTCGTGTATGTCGTCCTCAAAGACTCTCTTTCTGCTTAGATCTTATTAGATTATATGGTCCTACGTATATTGACCCTATGCTAATAACTCTCCTAATAATT
>NZ_JAGXJG010000617.1:0-233 GCF_019091725.1 Cellulomonas sp. GbtcB1
TGCACGCGTCGGGCCGGCGACCGCGGCGGCGCGCGCCCGCCCGGACGACCGCGACACGGTAGGGCCCCCGGAGCGGGCGGTGCAAGGCGGATCCGCGGAGGGGTGACCGCGCAGTTCAGCGCCCCGGGAAAGCGGTGCCCGGACAGACGACGGGGGCGGCCGCTGCTGCGGCCACCCTCGTGGGGCCGCCCCCGCCCCCTCTCGGCCGGACCACTCGCCTCCCCCCGACGGGT
>NZ_JAGXJG010000063.1:0-23222 GCF_019091725.1 Cellulomonas sp. GbtcB1
CGGCGGACCGGGCGGCGCCGGTGCCCCGGGCCGACGCGCCGCCCGTGCTCGTGCTGGTGCGCCCGGTGGCGGCCGTGGCGGCGGGCGCGGCCCCGCGGGGCCGAGGCTTGCGGGGCGTGCCGTCGGACGGGATGGCGTCGGTCATCTCCACATGGTGGCACCAGGAGGTGTCCGACGGGTGACCGGAGGGCGACCCGAGACGTCGCGCCGTCCGTCCGGGCGCCCGGACCCGGCGGTCGTGTCGGGCGGTGTCCCGTACGTACGAGCGACTCCGAACCGGGACGTCGGTCCTACGTGCGTGCCGGTTCGGGCGCGCAGGCGGCTCGGCACGCCTGCGTAGGTGTGACGGGGCACCACGCAAGATGCCACTCATCAGTCTGCGCGGGCAGGTCCCGCGTCGAGGATTGAACCGCCAGCGAGCCGGCGACCGAGAGGGTCCCGGCCACGGCGGTGGCCGTCGTCGACTGCCACCACGTCCCCCACGGCGCAGCGCGCCGCCCGGGTCGACCGCGGATCGGTCGCGCCCGGCACCAACCAGAGGGAGTCCCTGCACACGATGACGATCGAGAACAAGAAGTCGCGCAAGAAGGTCTGGACCGCGGTGGGCGTGGCCGCGCTCGCGGTCGCGGTCGCCGGCGGTGGTGCGCTCACCACGCTCTACACGAGCATTGCCGGCAACCAGTTCCGGACCACCGTCCCGGACGCCGCGGTCGACCCCGAGGGCGCGCTGCTGCAGCTCGAGGGCCAGGCCATCGACCACGTGTTCGACTCGTCCACCTACAACCACCAGGTGCGGGCCGACTGGGTCCTCAAGAACCGCGGTCCGGACACGACGCAGTTCGACGGCGCCTTCGAGACCCTCGCGAACGTCGACCAGAACCTCGCGCAGGCGCTCGTCGTCCAGTACGGCGTGGTCGACCCGGTCTCGGGCGACGTGACCGCCTGGCGGGCCGGCGGCACGGTGGCCGCCCCGACGAGCTTCGCGGCGGCCACCGGGATCGACTCGATCGCCGGCGACGCGGAGATCCCCGTCGTGGTGCGGGTGCTCCTCGAGGACCCGACCCTGATCGCGTCGGACGACGACGAGGAGATCGGCGAGGTGCTCCGGGTCGTCGCGGACTTCACCGTGTCCTACCTGGACCCGCTGCAGCCGCGCGCGTGAGCTCCGCCGGTGGGGGCGGCCGAGAGGCGTGCCGCCCCCACCGGTCGTCCGTGACCGGCCGACGCGAAGGGAGCACCCGTGACCGGTCTCCGAGTGGCGACCCGTGCGCTCGCGCTCGTGCTGCTGGCCGTCCTGGCCGCGCCGATGCTGTGGAAGGCCGTGTCCGGCGACTTCTACATGACCGTCCAGGGGCGGTCGATGACGCCGACGTACCGGATCGGCGACGTCCTAGTCGTCCAGGACGCGGTGGGTGACGAGCTCTCGCGTCCGGGAACGGTCGTCGTCGTCGCACTCGCCGCCGACGCGGGCCGCGACGCGTCGATGTACGTGCACCGCGTCGTCGAGCCGCTCGACGACGGGACCGCGTGGTTGCAGGGCGACGGGAACGCGGGCCGGGACCCGCGGCCGATCGCGCAGCAGGCGGTGATCGGAACACCGCGGACCGCGCTGACCGGACCTGCGGGGCAGGCGTTCGCCGCCTCCCAGTCCGCACTCGGACGCGTCGTGCTCGGCGGGACCGCGCTGGCCCTGCTCATCATCCCCGTCCGGCGGACCCGCGCCTCGACCGAGAGCGCACGTCCAGAGCCCGAAGCACGAGCACCTAGCACGAGGAGTACGACATGAGTCAGAGGACCGATCGCGCGACCGTGCGGGGGGCGACCGCAAGAGGCGATCGCCGTCGGGAGGCACGCCTCGGCGTGGCGGCGGTCGCCGTGGCGGCGGTGGCCGTCGTCCTGCCCACGGCGCCCGCCACGGCTGCACCGGCCCCCGGTGACGACGGGGTCGTGCTCGTGGCGGGCGAGCCGCTCGTGCACACGTTCGACCTCGCCGTCCCGGGCGACGCGGTCACGGGTCGCTGGCAGGTGGACGCGTCGTCGTCGGCGCCCGTCCAGTACGACGCCCTGCTCGTGCCGGAGGGCGCCGTCTCGCCGTCGCTGGCGCGAGCGCTGGTCGTCCACTACGGCCAGGTGCGGGCGGACGGCCGGATCGCCTGGCAACCCGCCGGCACGCTCGCCGAGCCGCGCTCCTACGCCGACGCGCTCGGCGCGACCCCGGCCGTGAGCGCGGGCGAGCCCGCGGTGATCCCGGTGCGCGTCTCGCTCCCCGACCCCGGCGTCGTCTCCGGCGAGCCGGGTGACCAGCTCGCCGTGGAGGCGACCTTCCTCGTCAGCTATCTCGACGGTGACTCCGGCGACGAGCCCCGGGACCCGGGGCCCGCCGGCGTCGCGGCCCCCGGGCGACCCGGCGCGCTCGCGGTCACCGGACCCGGGCTGTGGGCCGCAGCGGTCGCTGTCGTGCTGGTCGGACTCGGATACGGCCTCCGCCGCCGGGCACCCCACGCCGCGCCGCGAAGCAGCTCCGCGCTCCGGTAGCCACAGTCATCCCCGACGCCCGCCCGCCCGCGACCGGGCGCGGGTGCCCGCTTCTCCAGAAAGACCAGAGGTCGACCCCCATGACGGCATTCCGCTCGACGACGGCACGATTCCTGGTGGCGCTCGCCGTGGCCGTGGCGCTCTCCGGTGCGTCCCTGCTCGACGGCCACGCCGCGCCGGCCGCCGGCGCCACCGCGCACGACATCGCGCCGCTCCCCGACGACGTCGCGCCCGGCACGGACGCGGACGACGCGGCCCCGGTCACGGGTGACGCGGCGGGCGACGACCTCGCGGGCGACGACCCGGCCCCGGGGTTCGGGGGCCTGCCCGACGATGCGGCCCTCGGCCACGACGAGGAGGCTCGCCTTGGCGACGAGCCCGGGCCGGCGGACGACGCCGCGGTGGCCGTCCCCCTCGACGACGCGCAGCCGGAGGAGGGGGTGTACCTCCTGCCCGGCTTCAACGCCCGCCTCGGCAGCGGGTTCAACGGCGACGTGCGCTCCGCCTCGGCGACGGAGGACGGCGGGCTGCTGGTCGCGGGGAACTTCACCGCCCTCGCCGGCAGCTCGGCGATCCCGAACCGGCTGGTGCGGCTGCACGGAGACGGTTCGCTCGACACGGCGTTCAACGCCAACCTGGGCAGCGGATTCGGCGGAGTGGTCTACCACGCAATCGAGCTGTCGGACGGCGGGGTCCTCGCGGCGGGGAACTTCACGTCGCTGGCCGGCAGCTCGGCGATCCCGAACCGGCTCGTGAAGCTCCGCGCGGACGGGACGCTCGACACGGCCTTCAACGTCCGGCTGGGCTCGGGGTTCGGGTCGGCCGTGTGGTCCGTCGCGGAGGCGCCCGACGGCGGGATCCTGGTCGCCGGCGCGTTCAGGGCGCTCGGCGGGAACCCGGTCCCGACCGGACTGGTCAAGCTGCGGGCGGACGGTGCGCTCGACACGGACTTCACCGCGCGACTCGGGACCGGGTTCGGGGCGGCCGTCTACACCCTCGAGGTCGCCGCTGACGGAGGGATCCTCGTCGGGGGCGCCTTCTCGACGCTCGACGGCAGCGGGCAGGTGCCCGCCCGGCTGCTGCGGCTGCACGCCGACGGTTCGCTCGACACAGGGTTCAACGCCCGGGCCGGCACCGGGTTCGGCGGTGTGGTGCGCGCGGTGCGCACCGCACCCGCGGGCGGGCTCACCGTCGGCGGGGAGTTCACCACGTTCAACGGGAGCTCGGCGATCCCGAACCGGCTCGTCCGGCTCACGGCCGACGGCGGTCTCGACGGCGGGTTCAACGCGGGGCTCGGGTCCGGGTTCGACCGGACGGTGTGGGACATCGCGCACCTGGAGGACGGCGGGGTGCTCGTCGGTGGCGAGTTCCGCTCCCTCGGTGGGGCCAGGATTCCGGCTCGGCTGCTCAGGCTGGACGCGGACGGCGTCGTCGACGACCGCTTCGCCGGCAACCTGGGCAGCGGGCTGAACGCCACGGTCTTCACCGTGTCGGCCAACGAGGCCGCGGAGGGCGGGTACCTCGCAGGTGGTTCCTTCCGGCAGCTCAACGCCAGCAGGTTCATCCCCGCGCGGCTGCTGTTCCTGCAGCCGGACGGGACGCCCGGACCCGACGTCAACTCCCAGCTCGGCTCCGGCTTCAACGGCGCGGTGCGCGTCGCGCGGGAGACCTCGGACGGCAAGCTGCTGGTCGGCGGCAACTTCACGGCGCTCAACGGCAGCTCGGCCGTCCCCAACCGGTTCGTCCGGCTGAACGGCGACGGCTCGCCCGACGTCGACTTCAACTCCAACCTGGGCTCCGGCTTCGGCACCGTGGTCTACGACGTCGCGGAGACCCCGGACGGCGGGATCCTCGTCGCCGGCAACTTCACCGCGCTGAACGGCAGCTCGGCGATCCCGAACCGGTTGGTCAAGCTCCGCGGGGACGGGACGCTCGACAGCGAGTTCAACGCCGCCCTCGGCTCGGGGTTCGGGACCGCTGTCTGGTCCCTGGACGTCGCGCCGGACGGCGGGATCCTGGTGGCCGGCAACTTCACCGCGCTGGACGGCAGCTCGGCGATCCCGAACCGGCTCGTGCGCCTGAACCCGGACGGGACGCTCGACCAGGCGTTCAACGCCGCGCTGGGCTCGGGCTTCGGTGCGGTCGTGTACGACCTGGAGACCACCCCGGAGGGTCAGGTCCTGGTGGGCGGGAACTTCACGTCGCTGAACGGGAGCTCGGCGATCCCGAACCGCGTGGTCCGCCTGCACGGCGACGGCACGCTCGACCAGGGGTTCAACGCCGCGCTGGGCTCGGGCTTCAACAGCGCGGTCTGGTCGGTCGCGGCCGCCGGGACCGACCAGGTCCTGGTGGGCGGGAACTTCACGTCGCTGAACGGGAGCTCGGCGATCCCGAACCGCGTGGTCCGCCTGCACGGCGACGGCACGCTCGACCAGGCGTGCAACGCCGCGCTCGGCTCAGGCTTCAACCGGGTCGTGTACTCGGTGCAGTCCAACGCCGACGGCGGTGTCCTGGTCGGCGGCGACCACCGGCAGGTCGGGGGACGGACGGCGCCGCGGCGCGTGACGCTGCTCAACGCGAACGGGTCCGTCAACCGCGAGTTCGCCGACCAGCTCGGCACCCGCGGTCTGCACGCGGCGCCCGTCTACACCACCTCCGAGGTCCGCGTCTCCGGCAGCGGCTACCTGGTCGGCGGGGACTTCACCCGGCTCGACGGCAGCTACGCCATCCCGGCACGGCTGATCATGCTGCACACCGCCGCCAGCGTGGACGAGGACGCCGCGGTCGCCGCCCCGCGGATCGTCGTCCCCGCGGTCGGCGACCGGTTCGCGGCGACCGGCCTGGTCCGGGGCACCGGGCAGCCGGGACGGGTCGTCTCGGTCCTGGCGGACGGATCGGTGCTCGGCACGGCCGAGGTGAACGCGCAGGGCGACTGGATGTTCCGGGTCCCCGCCGCGCTGGCTCCGGGCCACCGCACGATCGAGGCGGTCCAGGACGACACGGAGGAGACCGCGGACACCTCCTTCGACGTGGTCGGCCACGCGCTCGAGCTCTGGGGCGACGGGGTGCCCGGTCACACCGCTCCCGCGGCCGAGGTCCGGGTGGTCCAGGTCGACGCGGCCGCCGACGGCGGCCCGGTCGTGGCGCTGACCGCCGACGGCGACGCGATCGCCACCGGACCGGGGGCCGACCTGGCCGAGGACCTCCCGGGCGATCTCGTGCAGGTGGCGGTCGGCGGCGACTTCGCGCTCGGGCTGACGGCCGGCGGCTCGGTGGTGTCGACCGGAGGGGGCACGGGCGCGACGGAGGTGCCGGCCGCGGTCCGCGAGTCGGGTGCAGTGGCAGTCGAGGCGGGCCCCGACACGGCGCTCGCCCTGCTCGCGGACGGCAGCGTCGTGGCCTGGGGCGTCGGCGCCGCCGGTCAGACGGCGGTCCCCCAGACGCTCGAGGGTGTGACGGTGGCGCAGCTCAGCGCGGGCACCGACCACGTGCTCGCGCTCACGGCGGCCGGCGACATCGTGGGGTGGGGGGCGGCGGGAGCCGGGCAGACCGACGTCCCGACGCGCCCGGACGACGAGGACGAGTCGGACGACGACGAGGCGGGCTTCCCGACGTTCGTGCAGGTCGTCGCCGGCTCCGCCTTCAGCCTCGCGCTGGACGACGAGGGCGAGGTCACCGGGTGGGGTCGCAGCGCGGAGGGGCAGCTCGCCGTGCCGGAGGAGGCGCAGGGCCTCGTCCGCCGGGTGGACGCCGGGGCGGGCGGAGCGGTCGCTCTGCTCGAGACCGGGGCGGTCGCCGTCTGGGGTGCGGGTGCGGGTGCGTGGGGCGAGCCCTCGCCCGAGCTCGGCCGGATGGTCGTCGCCGACGTCCTCGCCGGGACGGACCTGGGCGCGGCACTGGTCGACCGTGTCGACGTGCTCACACCCGCCGACGGAGCGACTCTGCGAACCCTGCGCGAGATCGCCGGGACCGCCGCCCCCGGCACCACGGTGTCGGTGGCGGTCGAGAAGGGCGACGGGACGACCGGCGTCCACCGTGCCGACGTGGGTGCTGACGGACGGTGGACCGTCTCGCTGGTCGAGGACCGGCACCACGGTCCGCAGACCGTGACGGCGGTGTCCGCCGCTGGAGCGACCCACGTCGTGTCCGTCGACGTGGCCCTCGACATACCGTCGATCCACCTGCTGGTCCGGCCGCGCGTGCAGCTCGTCGACGCGCTCGCGTCCTGATGGAGCTCGCGAGGACGTGCGCGCCGACCAGGTCCGGAGAGCCGTCCAGCTGGTGCTGCGTGGCTCGAGCGTCGCCCTCGTCGGGCCCCGGCTGTCCGGGCGGTCCACCGCTCTGGGTCTGATCGGCGAAGAGCTGCGCGCACGGGGGGAGAGCGTGCTGCACGTCGTGCCGCAACGGGGGGCGCCCGAGCTCGAGCCGCTCCGGCTGGCCGTCCCGCGGCGGGTGCGTGCCCCCATCGACAGCGGTCCCCTGACCTTCGCGGGCGTGCACGGGCTGGTCGAGGAGTACCTGCTCGAGGGCGGGCACGTGGTGCTCGTGGACGACGCGGACCAGCTGGACGGGCCATCACGCGCGGTGCTCGCCCTGGCACGGCGCCGGACGGGGCGCCCAGCGGTCGTCACGCTCCCGCCCAGGGCGGCCTCGGGTGCCGGGCGTTGGGTCGCGGCCGCGCTGCAACCGGTGGTCGATGTCGTCCTCGGGCCGCTGAGCGTGCCCGAGGTGCAGGAGCTCGCCGAGTCCCGGCTCGGCGGCCCGGTGAGCGACGCGGCTGCGATCAGGGCGCACGACGCGTCCGGTGGCTCGCCCGGTGTCGCGCTCGCGGTGCTCGACGGCGCCGTGACGCACGGCGGGCTCCGTCAGGTGGAGGGGACGTGGGTGGGCGACGACATGTGGTCCCCGGATCTCGACGGGTTCTTCGCCGCGTCCCTCTCCGGCCTCCGGAGGTCGGAGAGGGACGCGGTCGAGGTGCTCGCCCTCGCCGGAGCCGTCCCGTCCCCCGTCGCCGGGGTCCTGGTCGCGCCCCGCCTGCTGGACCGCATCGAGGCGCTGGGGCTGCTCCGGCTCCTGGACGTCGGGGGTGAGCACCTGGTGGTGGTGACTCCGCCCGGGCTCGCGGACGTCCTCGGGCGCGCGCCGACGACCGCGCGTCGTCGGGCCCTGGCGGAGGCCGCGGCGCAGCGGGTGGTGCAGCGGCGCGGTCCGGCGGGGGAGGAGGTCGAACCGGTGCTCGCCCGTCTTCGTGCCCGGCTCGACCACGCGCCCGGGTCCGCCGCGGTGACAGGACCCTCGTCGGCCGGGGACGTGGGTCGGGTGGTCGCCGAGCGGCACCGGCTCGACCTCGCCGTCGCGCACGGGACGTGGCGGACCCGGCGCGGGGTGACCGAGGCGGTCGAGCTGATCCGGCTGCAGCTGTCCGGTACCGGGGACCCGGGCGTCGTGGACCGGGTGCTGCGCGAGACCGACGCCGAGCCCGCGGCCGATTCGTTCGCGTACGTGGAGCTGTGCTACCTCCGCGCGCGCTGGCGGATCGCCCGGGGCGCCGGGCACCTCGCCGCAGCTGCCGAGCTCGAGGCTGCGGCCGCCGACCACGTCCGGTACCGGGAGTCGTTGCTGAGCCTCGCCGTCGCGCTGCGCGCGGAGTTCGGGGTGGTGCCCGGCGACTACGAGCGCGAGCTGGCGCCGCGCACCTCCGGGACCGGCTGGGACGCCGCGACCGCACGGGTGGCGCTCGCGACCTGCCGGGTCCTCAGCGGGGCGGCTCAGGGCGCCGAGCGTGCGCTGGGCCCGGACGGCTGCCGGTGGCCGGACCTGCTGCACGCCGGTGCGGAGCTCGTCCGGGGTCTCGCATCCTACGGCCAGGGCCGGTTCGACGACGTGCTCGCGGTCGGGCGGTCGCTCGTCGACCGCGCAGCGGACCGGGGCGACCACGCGGCGTTCGTCGGGGGCTGCTACCTCGCCGCGCTCGTGCGCACCGCGCGGCTCGACGTCGACCGGGCCCGTCGTGACCTCCTGCCCGTGCAGTCCGCCGGGTTGCGCGCCGGCGCGATGGTCCTCTGCCCGGACCGGGCGGTCGCGGTGCTGCTCGCGGCGTCGTCCACGTCGCCACGGGACGACGACCGGCGCGTGCGGCTCACGCCCGGGGAGGGCGGGAACGCCGCGGGCGACGCACTGCCGTTCGGCAGCGACATCTGGCTCGCCGCCAGCCTGCACGCGCGCGACGACCCGGTCGGTGCGGCCCGTCGCCTCGACGAGGCTGTGGCGTCGCTGCTCGATCGCGGGCAGCGCCTCGCTGCGGAGACGATGCTGATCCACCGGTCGCTCCTGCACCACGACGACGACCGGGCTGCCGAGGTGGAGGAGGTCGCCCGGCGCACGGGCGGTCGCCTCTACCCGACGTTGCTGGCCGCGCGACGGGCGATGACCGACGGGGACCCGCGCGCCCTGATGATCGCGGCAGGTCGGCTCGAGGAGGCCGACGCCGTCGAGGAGGCGGCACGGTGCTACCTCAGCGCCGCCGGGATGTTCCGGCTCGCCGGTCGGCACGGCGACGCCGCGCAGGCCCGTGCCGCCGCCCGGACGTTGCAGGGGGCGGACGCGGCCGACGCAGCCGCCGGAGCCACGCAGGTGCTGTCCGAGCGGGAGCTCGAGATCGCGCGCCTCGTGGCCGACGGGGCGGCGAACGGGGACATCGCGAGCAGGTTGGTGCTGAGCCGTCGCACCGTCGAGAGCCACGTCCGCAACATCAAGCGCAAGACGGGCGCGCGCGACCGCGCAGGTGTCGCGGCCCTCGCACGCGACTGAAGCGCCCGTCGGCACCCGACCGGTGCGCTGACGGCACGGGCTCACGCCACGCGGTAGACCACGTCCAGCGCCGACCGCTCGAAACCCGCCGCCCGGTACACCCCGATCGCCGGCGTGTTGTCGCCCTCGGTGTAGAGCACGACCCGCGGCACCCCACGCTCCGCCAGGTGCGCGACCATCAGCGCGGTGAGCGCCGGGCCGAGCCGGCGGCCTCGGGCCGCGGGGTCGACGCCCAGCGCGTAGATCTCGCCCTCGCCCGGCCCCGCGACCTTGGTCCAGCCAAACCCCAGCAGGGTCGAGTCGTCCTCGGCGAGGAGGAAGCCGGCCGGGTCGAACCACGGCTCGGACTCGCGAGCCTCCAGGTCGGCGCGGGTCAGCCGGCCCTGCTCGGGGTGCTGGGCGAAGGCGCGCGCGTTCACGGCGACCCAGGCGTCCTCGTCGCGGCCCGGCTCGAACACGCGGACCGTGACGCCGGGCGGCAGCGGGGCGGCGTCGGGGTCGGGCACGGTCAGCGGGTCGAGGGCCATCTGCCACAGCTCCCGCACGACCGGCAGGCCGCGCGACGTCGCCAGCGCCCGGGCCGGGGTGACGTCGCCGTGCGCCCACACGGACACCGCGTCGCCGCCGCGGGCGCGGGTCGCGGCCAGGGCGGCGTCGAGCAGGGCGGTGCCGGTGCCGCGACGGCGAGCGTCCGGGTGGACGACGACCTCGGCGGTGGCGAGCGCCGGGTCGCGGAGGTCGACCTGGGCGTAGCCCGTCGGGGCGTCCGCGTCGCCGGCCAGGAGGTGCACGACGTCCGCGCCGCCACCGGTCAGCCAGAGCAGCGGCTGCTCGGACAGGGGGGCGACGCCGTCGCGGGTCGCTGCTGCGGCGGCGAGGTCGCGGACGGCGGCGGCGGTGGCGGCGGGCAGGGCGCCGGTGAGGCGGGTGAGGTCGGGCACGGCCCCATCCCACCACCCGGGGCGCCGCCCGGGGAACGACCGGCGGCGGCGCCGCGTTGCACCAGGCATGCCCGACGAGAACCCGACCCCCGCCTCGGCGGACGTCGTGGTCGTCGGCGCCGGGCAGGCCGGGCTCGCCGTGGCGGCGCACCTGGAGCGCTCGGGCTTCGTCCCGGCGGCGCCGACGGACTCCGACCGCCCCGCCCCCGGCCGCCGCGCGGCGCGCCCCTCCGCCGACGGCCGCCCCACCTACGTCGTGCTCGACGCGGCCGCCGGACCCGGCGGCGCCTGGCGCGAGCGCTGGCCCGGCCTGACGATGGCCACGGTCAACGGCGTGCACGAGCTGCCCGGCCGCCCGCTGCCGACGTTCGACGCCGACGAGCCCGCGAGCCGCGCCCTGACCCGCTACTTCGGCTCCTACGAGCGCGACCTCGGCCTCGCCGTCCGGCGGCCGGTCGAGGTGCGCGGCGTCCGGGACGTCGGCGAGCCGGGGCGGCTGCTGGCCGTCGAGACCGAGGAGACCGAGCGGGTCCCGGTCGCGGCGCCCGACCCGGACGACGGCCTCGGGGGCGGGGTCGGCGCCTGCCGGGCGGAGGCCGCGACCGCGCGCCGCCGGGTGACCCGGACCTGGCACGCGCGCGCCCTGGTGAACGCGACCGGGACGTGGACCCGGCCGTTCTGGCCGACCTACCCGGGCGCCGCCTCTTTCGCAGGCATCCAGCGGCACACGCACGACTACCGGTCGCCGGAGGAGTTCGCCGGCCGCCGGGTCCTCGTCGTGGGCGGTGGCATCTCCGCGGTGCAGCACCTGCTCGCGATCCACCCGGTGGCGGCGTCGACGACCTGGGTCACCCGCCGCCCGCCGGACTGGCGGGACGCCGAGTTCAGCCCGGAGCTCGGGCGCGAGGCGGTGACGCGGGTCGACGAGCGCACCCGGGCCGGGCTGCCGCCGCAGAGCATCGTCGCCGCCACCGGCCTGCCGCTCACCGACGCGTACCGGGACGGCTTCGCGCGCGGGGTGCTGGTCGCGCGGCCGGTGTTCGCGCGGCTGGTGCCGGACGGGGCCGAGTGGGACGAGGCCGCCGCGCGCGGGCCGCTCGCCGACGGCTGGGTCACGGGCCCCGACCACGTCGAGGCGGACGCCGTGCTGTGGGCCACCGGGTTCCGGGCGGCGCTCGACCACCTGCGGCCGCTCGGTCTGCGGGGGACCGGCGGCGGGATCGTCATGGACGGCACCCGCGTGGTCGCCGACCCGCGCGTCCAGCTGGTCGGGTACGGGCCGAGCGCGAGCACGGTCGGCGCGAACCGCGCCGGCCGCGCCGCGGTCCGCCAGGTCCGCCGCTACCTCGGCGTCTGACCCGCGGGCTCCCGCCCGCCGAGATGGCAACTCTCGGCTGCGCGCGGGGTCGCCGTCGCAGCCGAGAGTTGCCATCTCGACGAGAGGGGGCGTCAGGGGCGGCGCGGCGACCGCGTGCGGCGGGCCGCCACGGCCAGGGCCGCGCTGGTCCGGCACGCCCGCGAGCACGCCGCGGGCTGACCCCGGCCCGGCCGTCGCCGAGATGGCGACTCTCGGCTGCGATCTCGGGCGTCCCGACAGTCGAGAGTTGCCATCTCGGCGACGTGTCTCGGGGGGGGTTGGGCGGCTCAGGCCGGCGAGGGGCAGCCGCAGGACTCGCGGCGCACCACGCGGACGGGGAGGCGGTGGCTCTCCGGCTCCTGCGCCGGGGCGCCCGCGTGCCGCACCAGCACCTGCACGGCCAGCCGGCCCATCGCGGCCATCGGCTGCCGCACCGTCGTGAGCGACGGGCGCGCCAGCCGCCCCGCGAGGATCCCGTCGAACCCGGTGACCACGACCCGCTCCGGCACGGGCACCCCGCGCGCGGCGAGCAGGTCGAGCACGCCGAGGGCCAGCTGGTCGCTCGCGCAGACCAGCGCCCGCGGCAGCCGGTCCTCCGCGGCGAGCGCGGCGAGCACCTCGAACCGGTGCGGCTCGGCGAGGTCGGTGGGGTCGAGCGGCTCGGCGGGCTCGGGCAGCCCGGCCGCGGCGACGGCCTCGCGGAACCCGGCGAACCGCTCGCCGTAGTCGGGGGTGGTCAGCCGCCCGACGAAGCCGAGGTCGCGCAGCCCGTGGTCCCGGACCAGGTGGTCGACGACGTCGCGCATCCCGGCGCGGTTGTCGACGCCGATGTGGTGCAGGCCGTCGGCGACCGGCGGGGTGCTGAACGCGACGACGGGGATGCGCCGCGCGACGTGCTCCAGGGTGCCGACCGGCGTCGGGCCGGGGAACACGGCGAGGCCGTCGACGCGGCCCGCGACCTCGGTCACGGACGCCCCGGACCCGCTGCCGCTGCTCAGCAGCAGGGCCTGGCCGCGCTGCCAGCACTCGAGCTCGAAGCCGCGCTGCACCTCGTCCACGTACAGCGGGAACGCGCGCGGGTCGGCGTCGGGGTCGGTGTCGTCGACCGGCGTCGGGGTGGCGACCGGCAGCGCGCCGTCGGCGCCCTTCTGGGGGGCCGCGAGCATGAGGTCGAACGAGTACAGGCCGAGCGCCCCGGTGCGCCCGTGGGCGAGCCCGCGCGCGCTGGCGTTCGGCACGTAGCCGAGCTCGCTCGCGGCGACGAGCACCGCGGCGCGCGTCGAGTCGCGCACCCGGTCGGGCTGGCGGAAGGTGAACGACACGGTGGCGATCGACACCCCCGCGCGCTCGGCGACGTCGTAGACGGTCGGTCGTCGCGGCACTGCACCACCTCCTCGGGGCCCCGCACGATGGTAGGGGTTCCGGTGGCCCCGGCCGGGCCCCCTTGCGCCGGCTCACTCTATGCGCTTAACTCCGGTGAACATCTAAGCGCATAGAAGCGCGAGGCGCCCGCCGCACGCGCCACCCGTCCGTTCGAGGAGGAACGAACCATGATCCGTCCCGCTGCGCGCGTCGCCGTGGTGACCGCGCTCGCCGTGACCGCGCTGACCGCGTGCGGCCGCTCCGACGACACCGGCGGCGGCGCCACCGACGCCGCGACGCTGTCCGAGGGGGCCGCCTCCGGGGAGCTCACCGTCTGGGCCATGGGCGCCGAGGGCGAGGCGCTGCCCGACTTCGTCCAGGAGTTCACCGACGCCAACCCGGACGTCGGCGTCGAGGTCGTGCCGATCCCGTGGGACGCGGCGCGCGACAAGTTCCAGACCGCGATCGCCGCCGGCACCACCCCGGACGTCGCGATGATGGGCACCACCTGGATGGCCGAGTTCGGCGACGCGTTCGCCGCGGTCCCGGACGCCATCGACACCAGCGGCATCTTCGAGGGCTCGCTCGGCACCGCCGAGCTGGACGGCACCGCGATCGGCGTGCCCTGGTACGTGGACACCCGCGTCCTGTACTACCGGACCGACCTCGCCGAGCAGGCGGGCTGGACCGAGGCGCCGGCCACGCAGGAGGACCTCAAGCAGATGGCCGCCGACATGCAGGCGAAGGCGGGCGCCGACTACGGCATCCGGCTGCAGTCCGCGGGCAACGACTCGTTCCAGGGCTCGCTGTGGGCCCCGTGGTCGAACGGCGCGAGCCTGATGAACGACGACCAGACCGAGTGGACGCTCGACACCCCGGAGATGGTCGAGGCCTACGACTACTACAGGTCGTTCTTCTCGGACGGCGTCGCGAACGCCTCGGCCGACCGCAGCGCCGGCGCCCAGGAGGCCGAGTTCGTCGCCGGCACCACCCCGATGCTCATCGACGGCCCGTTCATGATGGGCCAGCTCGCCACGCTCGGCGGCGAGGGCTTCGAGGACAAGTACGCCACCGCGCGGATCCCGGCCGGCGACTCGTCGACCTCGTTCGCGGGCGGCTCGAACCTCGTCGTGTTCCAGGACTCCGACAACGTGGACGCCGCGTGGAAGCTCGTCGACTGGCTGACCCAGCCCGACGTCCAGGTGCAGTGGTACGACGTGACCGGCGACCTGCCGTCGCAGCAGTCCGCGTGGGACGACCCGTCGCTGGCCGACGACCAGAAGCTGGCCGTGTTCGGCGAGCAGCTCGAGGACACCCAGGCCCCGCCGGTGAACACCGCGTGGGTGCAGGTCGGCGCGGCCGCCGACTCCGTGCTCGAGCGGATGACCGTCAGCGGCGAGGCGCCCGAGGAGGCCCTCGCGGCGCTGCAGCAGCAGGCGACGTCGATCGGCGTGGGCTGACCTCATGACCACCACAGCCGCACCCCGCCCGGCCGGGTCCACGCGACCCGGCCGGGCGGCGGCGCCCGCCTCCCGCGGGCCGGCCGCCGCGCGCCGCCGGCGCCAGGGGATGGTCGCGTGGATGTTCGCGCTGCCGTTCGTCCTGGTGTTCGGGTTCTTCATGCTCGTGCCGCTGGTGTCGTCGTTCGCGATGTCGTTCACGGACTTCACCTCGCGGGACGTGCGCACGCCGTTCGCGGTGAACTTCGTCGGGCTGGACCAGTACGTCGCGCTGTTCGGCGACGCGCGGTTCCTCAAGTCCCTCAGCGTGACCGGCACGTTCGTGGTCGTCGGCATCCCGGTGACGATGGCGGTCGCCCTCGCGCTCGCCGTGGCGCTGAACTCGGGCATCAGCCGGTTCCGGTCGGCGTTCCGCGTCGGGTTCTACGCCCCGGTCGTCACCAGCATCGTCGCGGTGTCGGTCGTGTGGCGGTACATCCTGCAGCCCGACGGCCTGCTCAACACGGCGCTCGGCTGGGTCGGGATCGAGGGGCCGAACTGGCTGAGCTCGACCACCTGGGCGCTGCCGTCGCTGATCCTCATGGCCGTCTGGCGGAACGTCGGCACGCTCATGGTGATCTTCTTGGCCGGCCTGCAGGCGGTGCCCGCCGAGGTCCAGGAGGCCGCGGTCATGGACGGCGCGTCGCCGTGGCGCCGGTTCCGCAGCGTGACCCTGCCGCTGCTGCGCCCGACGCTGCTGCTCGGCGCGGTGCTCATCTCGGTCGGCTACCTGCAGTTCTTCGAGGAGGCCTTCGTGATGACGCAGGGCGGCCCGCTCGACTCCACGCTGTCGACCGCGTTCTACACGTTCGAGCAGTTCGGCTTCGGCAAGTACGGGTTCGCCTCCGCGGCGTCCTACGTGCTGTTCCTGGCCATCGCGCTCATGAGCCTGCTGCAGTTCCGGCTGCTGCGGTCGCAGGACTAGGGGGAGCCATGTCCACGATCACCCCGCCGTCGCCGCACCCGGCCGTCGACCGGCTCGCGCAGCCGTCGCCGCCCCGCCGTCGCCGGTTCACCGGGCGTGCGCTCACCTACACCGTGCTCGTCGTCGGCGTGCTGCTCTGGCTGCTGCCGTTCGTCTGGATGGTGCTCGGCTCGGTCAAGACGCAGCGCGAGATCCTCACCAAGCCGCCGACGATCTGGCCGCAGGAGCCGACGTTCGACAACTTCGGGCGGTGGTTCACCGACCTGAACTTCGGGCAGTTCTTCACCAACTCGGTGGTCGTCGCGGTCGTGACCGTGCTCGGGAACCTGCTGTTCTGCTCGATGGTCGGCTACGCGCTGGCCAAGATGGACTTCCCGGGCAAGAAGGCGCTGTTCGCGCTCGTGATGATCATGCTGATGGTCCCGGGGGTCGTGACCTTCGTGCCGCTGTTCGTGCAGGTCACCTCGCTCGGCCTGCTGAACACGTACCCGGCGCTGATCCTGCCGTTCCTGACCCAGCCGCTCGGGGTGTTCCTCATGCGGCAGTTCATGCTCGGCATCCCCGAGCCGCTGATGGAGGCCGCCCGGATCGACGGCGCCGGCGAGCTGCGCATCTTCGCGCGAGTCGTCATGCCGCTGTGCGGGCCGCCGCTCGCGACGCTCGGCATCCTCACGTTCCTCGGCTCGTGGAACAACTTCCTGTGGCCGCTCGTCGCGGCGCAGAGCCAGGACATGTACACGCTGCCCGTCGCGCTGTCCCTGTACTCCACCGGCCAGCAGGCGACCGACTACGGCCTGCTGCTGGCCGGCGCGGTGCTGGTGATCACGCCGATCCTCCTGCTGTTCGTCGCGCTGCAGCGGTACTTCGTCCAGGGCATCGCCACCGTCGGCCTCAAGTGACCCCGGGCGAGCCGGGCACTCCCCGCCGCGCCCCGAACCACCCGCACCACCGGAAGGACCCCGCATGTCCGTCAGCCGCCAGTTCCCCGAGGGCTTCCTCTGGGGGGCCTCCACCGCCGCGCACCAGGTCGAGGGGAACAACGTCAACTCCGACTGGTGGGTGCGCGAGCACGCGCCGGGCACCGACCTCGCCGAGCCGTCCGGCGACGCCGCCGACTCCTACCACCGGTACCCCGAGGACATCGCGCTGCTCGCGTCGCTCGGGATGAACTCGTACCGGTTCAGCATCGAGTGGGCGCGCATCGAGCCGGAGCAGGGCTTCGTGTCGAAGGCGCAGCTCGCGCACTACCGCCGCATGGTCGACACGTGCCGCGAGCACGGCCTGACGCCGTCCGTGACGCTGCACCACTTCACGCACCCGCGCTGGTTCGCGCGGCTCGGCGGCTGGCGGAACCCGGACGCCCCGGCGCTGTTCGAGCGGTTCACCGAGATCGCGCTGCCCGTCCTCGGCGACGACGTCGAGTGGGTGTGCACCATCAACGAGCCCAACATGGTCGCCATGACCCGTGGCGAGGAGGGCACCGAGATGACGGCGTCCCGCCTCCCTGCGCCGGACCCGCAGATCACCGACGCGCTGATCGAGGCGCACCGCCGGTCCCGCGGGGTGCTGGCGCAGCTGCCGCAGGTGCGGTCGGGCTGGTCGGTCGCCACGCAGGCCTACCACGCGGCGCCCGGCGCCGAGGAGGCCACGAAGGCCTACGGGTACCCGCGGGAGGACATCTTCCTCGACGCCGCGAAGGGGGACGACTGGATCGGCGTGCAGGGCTACCTGCGCACGTTCGTCGACCCGCAGGGCAACCCGCTGCCCGTCCCCGAGGGCGCCGAGACCACGCTGACCGGCTGGGAGTACTTCCCGCCCGCCATCGGCATCGGCATCCGCAACGCCTGGGAGCGCACCGGCGGCGTGCCGGTCGTGGTGACCGAGAACGGCATCGCCACGCAGGACGACGCCCGCCGGATCGACTACACGCACGACGCGCTGGTCGGCGTGCACGAGGCCATGGCCGACGGCATCGACGTGCGCGGGTACCTGCACTGGTCGGCGCTCGACAACTACGAGTGGGGGTCGTACGCGCCGACGTTCGGGCTCATCGCCTGGGACCGGGACACGTTCGAGCGCACCCCGAAGCCGAGCGCGCACTGGCTGGGCGAGGTCGCCCGTACCGGGACGCTCACGCACCCGTCGCGCTGACGCGCGCAGGCGCCGGTGCGCCGAGAGAGGACGCCCGCGCCGAGACGGGGCCGTCAGGCGTCCTCTCTCGGTGCGGCGGTCCTCTCTCGACGTGCTCCGCGGCGTGCGGGCGTCCGCCGCCCGGCTTGCCCGGCGACCCCGGTGGTTCAGGAGGCGCGGCGCGACGCGAGCAGCTGCTGCGCCCGCTGGTGCGAGACGCCCAGCACGGCGCCGATGTCGCGCTGAGGCACGTCGCGCTCCGCGAGGTCCCGGGCGAGCGACCGCGTGTGCTCCGCGAGGCTGCGCTCGAGCTGGGACAGGGCGGCGCGCTCGCGGGTGATCTCGGCCAGCCGGTCCGCCACGTCGACGTCACCGACGCGGTCGATGCTGAGCGCGATGTCCAGGTCCTCGGGGTCGACGTCGAGCGTGACGGCGACGAGCGAGCGGGCCATCGGGACGGCCTCCGACAGGCGTCGTGCCTGCGTCAGCCCGTCGACCTCGGGGACGGCGACCATCCACCACCGGCCCTCGCGGGTCACGTGCGCGGTGTAGCGCGGCCGCGTCGGGACCGTCACCGGCTGATCGTCGTGCATGTCGTCCCTCACCCTTCGTCGTCGGCCGACCGGTCGATCGCGGTCCGGACCTTCCGGTAGACGCCCGGAGAGATCGTGCGGTGCCCGTCGGGGACCGCGACCGCCTCGCCGCCCGGATGCGCCCACAGCGTGTGCGAGCCGCTGGTCCGTCGTGGCGAGAACCCCGCGGCCCGGAGCTCGGCGAGCACCCGTCGGGTCGGTTGATCGCTCACCGCTCGGCAAGGCTAGTGCCCTTGCCGACGAGCGGCAAGGGCACTAGACGGACAGGTGTTCGGCCGGGGTCAGCGGGCGGCGGCCGGCTCCGGGTCCCGGGTCGAGGCCTGCTCGGTCGCCGGCTCGTCGTCCGTGAACAGGTCCTCCGCCTGGGCGGTGTCGTACTGCGCGCGGTCGAGGATGCACTCGCGCTTCGCCACGATCGTCGGCACGAGGGTCTGCCCGGCGACGTTCACCGCGGTGCGGCCCATGTCGAGGATCGGGTCGATCGCGAGCAGCAGGCCCACGCCCGCCAGCGGCAGGCCGAGGGTCGACAGGGTGAGGGTGAGCATGACGATCGCGCCGGTGAGGCCGGCCGTCGCGGCGGAGCCGACGACGGACACGAACGCGATCAGCACGTAGTCGAGCACCGACAGGTCGATGCCGAAGATCTGCGCGACGAAGATCGCCGAGATCGCGGGGTAGATCGAGGCGCAGCCGTCCATCTTGGTCGTGGCGGCCAGCGGCACGGCGAACGAGGCGTACTCCGACGGCACGCCGAGGTTCCGCTCGGTCACCCGCTGCGTCACGGGCAGGGTGCCGATCGACGACCGGGACACGAACGCCAGCTGGATCGCCGGCCACGCGCCGCGGAACCAGCGGGCCACGCCCAGGCCGTTCGCGCGCAGGATCACCGGGTAGACCACGAACAGCACCAGCGCGAGGCCGACGTACACGGCGATCGCGAACCGGCCGAGCGACGCGAGCGAGTCCCAGCCGTACGACGCAACCGCGTTGCCCACCAGACCGAGGGTGCCGAGCGGCGCCAGGCGGATGACCCACCAGAGCACCTTCTGGATCACGGCCAGCGCCGACCGGACGAACGTGAGGAACGGCTGGGCCTTCGAGCCCGTGCGCAGGACGGCGATGCCGACGACGATCGCGATGACGACGATCTGCAGGACGTTGAAGCTGACGGACGTGCTGAGCGAGCCGTCATCCGCCGCGGTGGTGCTCGCGCCCAGGCCGAGCGGGTTCCCCGGGATCAGCCCGTCGAGGAAGTCGGTCCAGGAACCGGTGCGGCCGGGCTCCCTCGCGTCGTCCAGGCTGATCGTCGTGTGGTTGCCCGGCTGCAGCACCAGGCCGAGGCCGATGCCGATGACCACGGAGATCAGCGCGGTGATCGCGAACCACAGGAGCGTCCGCCAGGCCAGGCGCGCGCCGTTGGCGACGTTCTGCAGGTTGGCGACCGACGCGACGATCGCCGCGAAGATCAGCGGCGGGACGATCGCGCGCAGCAGCGTGACGAACGACGAGCCGACGGTGTCGAGCGTGCTGGTGAGCCAGTTCGGCGACTCGGCGTCGGTGCCCGCGTCCACGGGTCCCATCGCGAGCGCGACCCAGCCGAGCGCGACGCCCAGCACGAGCGCCGCGATGATCTGGAAGCCGAAGTTGCCGAGCAGGGTGCGGACGCGCGAGCGCTCCCGCACCGCAGGGGCGGTGGAGGACATGCAGCAGCCTTTCGCGGGCGCGCGTCGAGGTGCGCCCGTGGGGTGGGAGGAGGCCCGCGCGACGCGGGCGAGGGGGGACGGAGGCGGCTGCTCAGCGACAGAGCGCGCTGGCGACCCGGCGCAGGTCGACGGCGCGACGCGCGGTGAGGTCCCACCCGGTCACTGACGCCCCCTGCTGCTCCGGTCCCCGCCGGCCGAGGCCCCGCCCGGTCGGGCGGCGGCGGACCGCCGCGTGCCCCGCACGTCGGCGGGGCACGCGGCCAGTCTACGGCGGGCGCGCCCGGTCAGCCCTTCGGCGCCGCCAGCCCTTGCTGGATCAGGTCCATCACCGACGAGTCGGCCAGGGTCGTCGCGTCGCCCACCTGCCGGTGCTCGGCGACGTCCCGCAGCAGGCGGCGCATGATCTTGCCGGACCGGGTCTTGGGGAGCTCCGGGACGACGAGGATCGTCCGCGGCTTGGCGATCGGGCCGATCTGCTGGGCCACGTGCGCCCGCAGCTCCGTCGCGGTGTCCTCCGGCGACTGCTCGGCCGCGCCGCCGCGCAGGATCACGAACGCCACGACGGCCTGCCCGGTGGTGTCGTCGTGCGCGCCGACGACGGCCGCCTCCGCGACGGACGGGTGCGACACCAGCGCCGACTCGATCTCGGTGGTCGACAGCCGGTGCCCCGACACGTTCATCACGTCGTCCACCCGGCCCAGCAGCCAGATGTCGCCGTCCTCGTCCTTCTTGGCGCCGTCGCCCGCGAAGTAGATCCCGGGGAACCGCGCCCAGTAGGTGTCCCGGAACCGCTGCTCGTCGCCCCAGATGCCGCGGAGCATGGCCGGCCACGGCTCGGTGAGCACGAGGTACCCGCCCGAGCCGTTCGGCACCGGGTGGGCGTCGTCGTCGATGACGTCGGCCGCGATGCCGGGCAGCGGGGTCTGCGCAGAGCCCGGCTTGGCCACCGTGACCCCCGGGAGCGGGCTGATCATGATCGCGCCCGTCTCGGTCTGCCACCAGGTGTCGACCACGGGCGTGCGGTCGCCGCCGATGACCCGGCGGTACCAGGTCCAGGCCTCGGGGTTGATCGGCTCGCCGACCGACCCCAGGACCCGCAGGCTCGACAGGTCGAACTGGCCGGGGACGTCCTCGCCCCACTTCATGCAGGTCCGAATCGCCGTCGGCGCGGTGTAGAGGATGGACACGCCGTACTTCTGCACGATCTCCCACCACCGGCCGCGGTGCGGGGTGTCGGGGGTGCCCTCGTAGATGACCTGCGTCGCGCCGTTGATCAGCGGCCCGTAGACGACGTAGGTGTGCCCGGTGACCCAGCCGACGTCGGCCGTGCACCAGTAGACGTCGGTCTCGGGCTTGAGGTCGAAGACGTTGAGGTGCGTCCACGCCGCCTGGGTCAGGTAGCCGCCGGTGGTGTGGAAGATGCCCTTCGGCTTCCCGGTGGTGCCCGACGTGTAGAGGATGAACAGCGGGTGCTCGGCCTCGACCGCGACCGGCTCGTGCGTGTCGGACGCGCCGTCGACGGCGTCGTGCCACCAGACGTCGCGGCCCTCGGTCCAGGGCACCTCCTGGCCGGTCCGCCGGACGACGAGCACGTTCCGGACCACGTCGCCGCTGCCCTTGGCGAGAGCCTCGTCCACCGTGGGCTTCAGGGCGCTCGGGGCGCCGCGCCGGTAGCCGCCGTCGGCCGTGATGACCACGCGGGCGTCGGCGTCCAGGATCCGGGTGTGCAGCGCCTCGGCCGAGAACCCGCCGAACACCACCGAGTGCGGGGCGCCGATCCGGGCGCACGCCAGCATGGCGATGACGGTCTCGGGGATCAGCGGCAGGTAGATCGCGACCCGGTCGCCGGTCTGCACGCCGAGCGCCGTGAGCGCGTTCGCCGCGCGGGACACCTCGCGCTGCAGGTCCGCGTAGGTGAGCGTGCGGGTGTCGCCGGGCTCGCCCTCGAAGTGCAGCGCGACGCGGTCGCCGTGGCCGGCCGCGACGTGCCGGTCGACGGCGTTGTACGCGGCGTTGAGCCGGCCGTCTCCGAACCACCGGGCCCGCGGGGCGCCCGACCAGTCGAGCACCTCGTGGAACGGCTCGGACCAGTCGAGGAGCGAGCGCGCCTGCTCCGCCCAGAACTCGAGCCGCGCGGAGTTGGCCCAGGCGTAGAGCTCGGCGTGCGCGTTCGCCTGCGCGGCGAACTCCGGGTCGGGCGGGAACCTGCGGTCCTCGGTGAGGAGGTTCTCCAGGCCCGGCGCCGGGGCGTCCGGGGTGGTGCTGTCGGGGGCGGTGCCGTCCGCGGGGGTGGGGGCCCCGTCGGGTGCGGACTGCGGGGTGGAGCTGTCGAGGGCCACGTGTGCCTCCAGCGCAACGACGTCGGTGCGATCTGGCGCGGCTCGGATGCCGCGTCTCCCGGCACTCTAGTAGGACTTTCGTCCCTGGCGAGTGCGGTCGGCGGCCGGTCCCGGGGCCGTGGCCCCGGGTGGCACGGGTCAGGCCCGGGGCAGCCAGCGCCGGCGCGCGGCGGCCAGGACCAGGCCCGCGACCAGCAGCAGCGCACCGACGACGAAGACGGACCCGGACGTCGCGGTCACGGTCGCCCGCACCACGGAGTACTCCGTGCCGTCGGTGGCGATCCACCGGACGATGTCGACGTGCGTCGTCGCGGGCACGTACAGCAGCACGACGCCCACCACCGAGGCGACCAGGCCCGCGGTGACCGGG
The DNA here is from genome assembly GCF_019091725.1 of Cellulomonas sp. GbtcB1. Taxonomy (NCBI): domain Bacteria; kingdom Bacillati; phylum Actinomycetota; class Actinomycetes; order Micrococcales; family Cellulomonadaceae; genus Cellulomonas; species Cellulomonas sp. GbtcB1. Next base: position 22,565 of record NZ_JAGXJG010000063.1, read on the forward strand.
ACGGCGGGCGTCCACAGGCCGAGGCCGAGCACCACCGCCAGCACCAGCACGCCGGCCGTCACCAGCACCACGCCGAGCGCGTCGTACGAGGCGTCCCAGCCGGGGGCCTGCGCGGCGAGCACGCGCGACTGCCCGAACAGGACCGTCCAGACGCCGATGGCGCCGACCACCAACCCGACCAGCGCGCCGAGCACGTGCCGGAGCGCGCCGCCGCCGGGGCGGTGCGCAGGCTCGGCGACCGGCTCGGGGGTGCCCGCGGCGGCTCGGCGACCCCGGGACCGGGTCGCGTGCTCGTCCTCGGGCTCGGTGTGCTGCGCGCCGGGGATGGCGGGGGCGGCCGGACCGGCCGGTGCCGGGGCGGACGGGTCGCCGTACGGCACCGTGGCGTCGGAAGGTCCGGTGCCGGGCAGACCGGCCTCGGGGGCGTCGGTGGTCGCACCCTGGTCGCGGGTCAGCACCGCGGCCGCGCGCGCCTCGGCCCCGCGGATGCTCGTGCGCCGCACGGGGTCGGTCGGCGTCGGGGCGGCCGCGCCGGTGGCGGCCGTGCCGGGGGCGACGCCGCCCGCCGGGGTCGTCGGCAGCGGGGCGGTCGGTGCGCCCGCGCCGTCGGCGGCGAACCGGGCGGAGCCCGGTCCGCCCGGGGTGCCGGGTCCGCCCG
>NZ_JAGXJG010000618.1:0-233 GCF_019091725.1 Cellulomonas sp. GbtcB1
CCTTGGCCCCCCCGTCGTCGGGGGAGTCCGGCGCGGCGGGGCCGCGGACGGGGGGCGCCCCCGGCCCCCGGTACGCCGACCACCCGGCGGTCGTGATGTGGCACGACCACAACGAGTACGGCGCCCCCGTCGGCGAGGACTTCTCCCCGGCCTCGGGCGCGGCGTTCCGCGGCTGGCTGCGCGCGCGCTACGGCACCCCCGACGGGCTGAACGCCGCGTGGGGCACCGCGTTC
>NZ_JAGXJG010000619.1:0-233 GCF_019091725.1 Cellulomonas sp. GbtcB1
TCTCGCGCGGGCCGCCGCCGGCGGGGCGAGCCCGCCCCGCCCCGCCCGCGCGCGGCCCGCGGGGCAGCTGGAGTCCGCCCACCGGCCGCGGTCCTCCGGCGACCGGTTCCCGCACGAGCTGTCCGGCGGCCAGCGCCAGCGCGCGTCGCCCGCCCGGGCGCTCGCGCTCGACCCCGAGCACCTGAACGCCGACGAGCCCACCTCGGCGCTCGACATCTCGGTGCAGGCGCGGG
>NZ_JAGXJG010000620.1:0-233 GCF_019091725.1 Cellulomonas sp. GbtcB1
CGCGACGCTCGAGATCGCGAACCCCGCGCAGCAGCGGCTGATCGACGACGCCGAGGTCGGCCGCCAGGTCGCCCGGCACGAGCGGGGCGCGTTCGAGGTGGCCGACACCCGGGCGACGGCGGCCCGGCTGGTCGGCGAGGGCGGGGCCGAGCTGGTCGCGCCGCCGCCCGCGACGCCGTGGCGCTCGCTCCCCGCGCGGCTCGAGGGCCCGGCGGGCCTGCTGCCGAAGGGGT
>NZ_JAGXJG010000621.1:0-233 GCF_019091725.1 Cellulomonas sp. GbtcB1
GTCGCCGGCCCGGATGGCCCGGCCGTCTGAGGCCTGGGCGCGGCGGCGAGGCCGAGGGACCGGGCGGGGGTGGCCACGCGCGGGGGCGCGCCCTCGGCGTGAGTGCGACCCGCCGGTCACCGCCAGGGCCAGACGTGCGCCTGCTCGGCGAAGTCCGCCGGGCCGCTGTGGCCCAGGATCACGCACAGCAGGAGCCCGCCCGGGGCGCGCAGCGTCCGGCAGTCGTGCCATCC
>NZ_JAGXJG010000622.1:0-233 GCF_019091725.1 Cellulomonas sp. GbtcB1
CGGCCGTGGACCCCGACCTCGAGCGCCCACTCCCCCGTCGGCGACACCCGGGGGGTGAGGTTGCCGGGGGGCAGGGACGCGCGGGGGTCGCCGTCGGTCGGCCCGGCGAGGACCACGTGCGGCGCCGCGTCGGCGAGCCCGAACGCGGGCCCGTGGTCGGCGCCGCCCTCGTGGTGGTCGATCCTCACGCCGAGCACCCCCTCCGCGGGGGAGTCCGGGGTGATCGTGGAGAG
>NZ_JAGXJG010000623.1:0-233 GCF_019091725.1 Cellulomonas sp. GbtcB1
GTGGTGAGCCACGCGGTGAGGTAGCCGCCGTAGGAGTCGCCCATCACGCCGACCCGCTCGCCGTCGAGCGCCGGGTCCTCGAGGTCCCGGTCAGCCGAGGGCGAGGAAGTCGCGGTGGTACACCGCCACGGCCGCCGTCGTGGCGTCGTCCGCGGAGCCGGCCCTCCCGGTGATCCGGGCCCGGTCGATCACCCGGACCTGCTCAGTCTTCGACCTGCTCGGCGCGGGCAGGC
>NZ_JAGXJG010000624.1:0-233 GCF_019091725.1 Cellulomonas sp. GbtcB1
CGACTCGCCGGTCAGGCGGTGCACGAGCGCGCCGAGCCGGGCGCCCCCGCCCGGGGCGACGTACGCCTGCTGGATCCGCCACAGCGCCTCGAAGCCCGTGGTGCCGGCGGTGTCCCAGTCGCCGGGGAGCTCCTCGTCGCCCTGCAGGATCTTCTCGACCACGACCCAGGCCCCGCCCGACCGCTGGCGCAGCCGCCCGAGGTAGCCGCCGGGGTCGGCCAGGCCGTCCGGGT
>NZ_JAGXJG010000625.1:0-233 GCF_019091725.1 Cellulomonas sp. GbtcB1
CGACGGGTCCGGGCCGAACCGGAGGCCGTGCGGCGCCGCCGCCCCCTGCAGCACCGCCATGCCGACGCCGGGCTCGCCGCGCGCGGTGCGGGCCTCCGGGCCGACGTCGAGCACCCGGTTCACGTGCCGCGCCCAGTCGAGCACGACGCCGGTGCCGACGGCGTTGCCCGCGACGGAGGTGCCGCCTCCGCGGGAGGTGACCGGGGCGCCGAGGCCGCGGGCGACGCCGAGCG
>NZ_JAGXJG010000626.1:0-233 GCF_019091725.1 Cellulomonas sp. GbtcB1
CTTCCCCGGTCCTCTACTCCGACCCCGTCCATGCGCTGTTCCTGCTGGTGCAGCGGGTCTCCGGGGGCACGTTCGCCATGTCCGGGGCCGGCAAGGGCTGACGCCCCCCGCCCTCTCGTCTCGATCACCGCACGCCGTCAGGAAGGACCACCATGCCCGTCGAGCACTCCGCCGCCTTCGTCCAGCGCGTCCAGCGGTACCTGCACGAGCGGCTCGCCCCGGCGGTCGTCGCC
>NZ_JAGXJG010000627.1:0-233 GCF_019091725.1 Cellulomonas sp. GbtcB1
CCATGTCGCCCGTGCTGCGCGAGGTGAGCGTCCGTATCGCCGCCGCCGAGGGTCTGCTGACCCCCGACACCGCCCCGGCCGACCTGTCTTCGGCCCTGGGCGGCCAGGACAGCCCCTGGCGCCGACGCCCGGAGCCCCCCCCGGTCGGCCGCCCGCGGGGGAAACCCACCCCAGACCCCGACGACGCCCGGCCGTCCCGCCCTCCGCTGGGCGGGAGACCGGGCGTCGTCGCG
>NZ_JAGXJG010000064.1:0-23044 GCF_019091725.1 Cellulomonas sp. GbtcB1
GCTCACCACGCACAACCTCGCCGTCGACGACCGGCTGTGCGACGACGCCGTGGTCCTCGAGGCGGGGCGGGTCGTCGAGCGCGGGCCGGCGAGCCGGGTGCTGGACGCGCCCGCGCACCCGTACACGGCGCGGATGCGCGCGGCGGTGCCGGAGCTGGGCGGCGCGCTCCCGGGCACGGCCCCGGCGCGGGGCGCCTGACCGGCGCGCCCGGCGCCTCCCCCGACCCCCGCCGCGGTCGCGGCCCCGACCCCTGCGCGGGACGGCGACCGCGGCGGGCTGTGCTCGCCGACGCGCGCCGGTCGCCGACGCTGTTCGTGAGGTCGTCACGACCTGGTGAGGTCGGCACTCGTTCGTGACGACCTCACCGTGGTGTGACGACCCCACCGCGCGGCGCGGGTCGGCGCGTAAGCGCAGCACCTCGACCAGGGCGACCCAGCTGAACACCACCGCGCCGACCAGCGCCGTCAGCATGCCGACCGCCACCGCGACGACGCCGCCCGCGACCCCCGCCGTCAGCAGCACGCCGCCCACGAAGAACGCCAGGACCGGCAGCACCAGCAGCACCACCCGCAGCGCCTCCGCGGGCCGCCCGGGCGACGGCCCGCCCTCGCCGCCGAGCAGCACCCGCCGGGTGGCCGCGAGCGCCACGGCCCCGGCCAGCGCGGCGCCGACGAGCGCCACCCCCCCGTACCCGGGCAGCGACAGCCCCGGCATGAGCGCGACCGCCGCCAGCACCACCCCGACCATGACGGCCGCGACCGCGGCGGCCGCCCGGGCGGCCAGACCCCGGGACTCGGCGATCTGCCGCACGTTCACCGACAGGGCGACCACCAGCAGCCCGCCGAGCGCGGCACCCGCGCCGGCCACGGCGACGTGGAAGTCGGTCCACCGCGCGAGCCCGTCCATCCGCCCACGCTGGCGCGCCCGGGCGGCCGGGGCATCCCCCGGCCGGGGTGACGGGGCTCCCCGCCGCGCGCCCGGCACCCGGCCGTGCCTACGGTGCCGCGCATGGCACGCGAGCACGACCTGGTCCTGCTGGGCGCGACGAGCTTCGTCGGCGCCCTGACCGCCGAGCACCTGGCCCGCGCCGCCGCGCCGGGCACCCGGGTGGCGCTCGCCGGCCGGGACCCCGACCGGCTGGCCGCCGTGCGCCGGCGCCTGCCCGCGGCCGCCGCGGACTGGCCGCTGGTCGTGGTCGACGTGACCGACGCGCCGGCGCTCCACCGCCTCGCGGGGTCCGCCACCGCCGTCGCCACCACGGTGGGCCCCTACGGGCGGCACGGGCTGCCGGTCGTCGAGGCGTGCTCGGCGGCGGGGACCCACTACGCCGACCTCAGCGGGGAGCTCGCGTTCGTGCGGGCGGCGGTCGACGCGGCGGACGCGCGGGCGCGGGCCACCGGCGCGCGGCTCGTGCACGCGTGCGGCTACGACTCGATCCCGTCCGACCTCGGGGTGCACCTGCTGCACCGGGCCGCGGTGGCGGCGGGCGAGGCGGGCGGGCTCGGCGACGTGCAGGCGCTGGTCGCAGCGCGCGGCGGCGTGTCCGGCGGCACCGTGGCCTCCCTGCTCGGGGAGGCGGAGGCGGTGCGGACCGACCCGCGGGTGCGCCGGCTGCACGCGGACCCGCACGCCCTGTCCCCCGACCCCGCGGCCGAGCCCGGCACCCCGCAGCCGCGGCTGCTGGCGCCGCCGCACCGGGTCGCCGGGCGGTGGGCCGCACCGTCGGTGATGGCCCCGTTCGACGCGCACGTGGTCCGGCGGTCGAACGCGCTGACCGGCTGGGCCTACGGCCGCGGGCTCCGGTACGCCGAGCACCTGGACGCCGGGCGCGGCCCGGCCGGGCTGCTGCGCGCCGCCGCGCTCACGAGCGCGACCGCGCTCGGCGCGGCCGCGCTCGCCCTCCCGCCGACCCGGGCGCTGATCGAGCGCGCGCTGCCCGCCGCCGGGGACGGCCCGGACGCCGCGACCCGGGAGGCCGGCTGGTTCCGGCACCGGTTCCTCGCGACGTCCGCGTCCGGGCGCCGGTACGCGGCGCGGGTCCAGGCGGCCGGCGACCCCGGCTACGCGGCGACCGCGGTGATGCTGGGCGAGGCCGCGCTGGCGCTCGCGCTCGACGGGGTGGCGCTCCCCGACCGCGCGGGTTCGCTCACCCCGGCGAGCGCGCTGGGCGACGTCCTGGTCGACCGGCTGCGCGCGCAGGGTTTCGACCTGGACGCGGTCCCGGCCTGACCCGCGCGCCGACCCCGCACTCGCGCCGCACCGCCTCGCACCGCACCGCACCGCACCGCACCGCACCGAGCTTGCACAAGTTGCGGGGTTGCCCGGTCCCGAACCCCGCAACTTCTGCAACCTCGGCGGGCGAGGTGCACTGGGCGGGAGCGCGGGAGCGAGCGCGCCGCGAGAGCGCGGGCGGACGCGGGGCGGGCGCGGCGCGGCTCGGGAGCCGGCGCGCCCGCCCCGGATCGCTGCGGGTCAGCGCGCCGCGAGCGCCCGGCCCGCGGCCGCCGCCGCCGCCTCGGCCTCCTTGCGCATCAGCGCGGCCGGCTCGGCCAGCGCGTCCATCGCCGGGTTCACGCCGACGAGGGTGAGCTCGCGCTCGATGACGGTGAGGTCGGCTCCCCACACCTCGCCGACGATGCGGCGCAGGTAGTCGATGCTGTGGTCCCAGCCGTGCTTCGGGGTGCCCGGGCCGTAGCCGCCGCCGCGGGTCACGATGAGCACGACGGGCTTGCCCGCCAGGTACGCGTCGCCCGGGGTGCCGCCGGCGATGGCCAGGTCGATCCAGGTCTTCACGTGCTGCGAGACGCCCCAGTTGTAGAGCGGCAGCGCGAGCACGGCGGCGTCGGCGGCGCGCAGCTCGTCGGCGACCTCGACCGCCAGCGCCACGGCGGCGGCCTGCTCGGGGGTCCGCTGCTCGGCGGGCGTCCAGCCGGCGCCGACGGCGGTGGCCCAGGCGTCGGCGGGCAGCGGCTGCTCGCCGAGGTGCCGGCGGACCACGGTCTCGTCGGGGCGCGCGGCCGCGAGCTCGGCGGTGACGAGGTCGGCGAGCGCGGTGCTCGCGGAGTGCGCGCCCTGGATGGAGGCGTCGATGCGCAGCACGGTCATGGGAACTCCCGGGGGGAACGGCGCCGCGGTCCCGCGGCGCGAGTTGAATGTTCAACACGCACCCTAGGCACCCGTGTGTTGAATGTTCAAGTCCGGTAGGATCGGCGGCATGAGCCAGCGGGTCGAGGACGCCACGCCGTGGCTCTCCGACGCCCAGGTGGAGGACTGGAAGGCCGTCGTCGCGCTGCTGACGACCCTGCCCGCGGCGCTCGACGCGCAGCTCAAGCGGGATGCGGGGATGAACCTCTACGAGTACAACGTCCTGGTGGCGCTGTCCGAGCGGCCGCACGGCGAGATCCCGATGAGCGACCTCGCGCGCCTCACGCAGAGCTCCCCGTCCCGGCTGTCGCACGCGGTCGCGCGGCTCGAGCAGGCCGGCTGGGTCACGCGCGGCTCGTGCGTCGCCGCGGGCAAGCGCACCAGCGCGCGGCTCACGGACGGCGGCGAGGACCAGCTCCGCCGCGCGGCGCCCGGCCACGTGCGGGAGGTGCGCCGCCTCGTCGTCGACGCGCTCGGCCCGGACCGGATGGCGGCGCTCGGCGACGCCGCCCTGACCGTCGTGCGGCACGCCGCGCCCGACGTCGCCGACCTGCTGCCCGCCTGCACCGCGGCCGACACGACCGCCTCGGCCGCCTGCGCCGCGGCCGCCGACCTCGACGCACCGACCGCGGCCCGGGGCACGTAGCCGTCCCGCGCAGCCGGCGCCGCGCGCCCGCCGAGCCTGCCGAGCCCGTCGCACCCCCGTGCTAGGTTGCGCCGCGCGCGACCCCGGGCGGTGCCCCGCACACCGGGAGGATCCAGCCGCATGACCACCACGTCCGACGCGCCCTTCACGCTCGAGTCCGTCGAGTGGGCCGACCCGCGCGCCGCCGCCCTGCGCGACGCGATGGACGCCGAGATGGGCGCGCGCTACGCCTCGGCGGGCCCGATGAGCGACGCGGCGCACGCCGCCCTGACCGTCGACCCGGCCGCCGTCCGGCACGTCGTGCTCGCCGTCGACCACGACGGCACCCCGATCGGTCACGCGGCCCTGCGGGACCACGGTGGCGAGTGGGAGGTCAAGCGCGTCGTCGTGGCCGCCGGCCAGCGCGGCCGCGGCGTGGGGCGCGCGGTCATGTCCGAGGTCGAGCGGGTCGCCCGCGCCGCCGGCGCCGACCGCGTGATCCTGCAGACCGGCGACCGCCAGCCCGAGGCCGAGGCGCTGTACGCCGCGCTGGGCTGGACCCGGATCCCCACCTACCCGCCGTACGACACCGCGCTGCCGCTGCAGTCCCGGTGCTACGAGAAGCGCCTGGCCTGACCGACCCGAGCGCTCCGGCGGCGCCCGGACACCTGGCCCCGCCCGGGCCGGACCTGCTCTGATCGCCGCGCGGGCCTGACGGTGGAAGGTTGTGACCAACACGCCGTCGGCGTGTCCGTCACAACCTTCCACTCCTCGCGGAGGGGTCGATCGCAGGGGGCGACGATGTCGGAGCGACCCACGGGGCACGGGTCCCGGCGGCGCACGCGGCGCGTCGCCGGGCTCGCCGCGGCACTGGTGGCCGCACTGGCCGTCGCCGTGCCGCTGCTGCTGTCCCGCACCGACGGGGACAGCGCGCCCGACGGCGGGGCCTCCCCCGCCGCCCGGGTCGCCGAGGTGTGGACCACCACGGCCGACGGGGCGCACCGCGTCGAGCGGACCGCGACCGTCGACCCCGCTGGCGGCACACCGGACCCCACCACGCCGACGATCACCGTCGAGCCCGCGGACCTGGCGGACCCCGCGGCCACCCCGGACCCCGCCACCCGCGGACCGGAGGTCACCGGCTTCGGCGCCGCCCTGACCCTGTCCTCCGCCTCGCTGCTGCTCGCCATGCCCGAGGACGACCGCCGCGCCCTGCTCACCGAGCTGTTCGACCCGGCCGGCCCGATGCGGCTGTCGGTCGTCCGGGTCGCGCTCGGCGGCTCCGACTTCGTCCCCGGCCCGGGGCCCGCGACCACGTACGACGACCTCCCGCCCGGGGAGACCGACTGGGACCTCGCGCGGTTCAGCAGCGCGGGCGACGAGCCGGTGCGCGCGCTGCTCCGCGAGATCCGGGAGCTGGCGCCGGACCTGACCGTGATCGCGTCGCCGTGGAGCCCGCCGGCCTGGCTGAAGACCTCCGGCAGCCTCGAGGGCGGCCGGCTGCTCGACGACGACCGCGCGTACGCGACCTACGCCGCGTACCTGGTGCGGGCGCTCCGGGAGTGGGCGGCGGCCGGGGTGCCGGTCGACGCGCTCACGGCGCAGAACGAGCCGCAGGCCCGGCACCCCGACGGCTACCCCGGGACGGACCTGCCGGTCGCCGACGAGGTGCGGCTGCTCGACGCGCTCGGCCCGGCGCTGGCGGACGCGGGCCTCGACCCGGCGGTGCTGGCGTACGACCACAACTGGGCGCTGCACCCCGCGGACGCCGCGTCGACGCCGGAGGGCGCGGACCCCGAGGCCGACTACCCGCTGCGCGTGCTGCGCAGCGACGCCGCGCGCTGGGTCGCCGGCGTGGCCTTCCACTGCTACTCCGGCGACGCGTCGGCGCAGGACGCGGTCCGGGACGAGTTCCCGGACGCGGCCGTCTGGGTCACCGAGTGCTCGGGCTCGCACGCGCCGGGCACCCCGCCGGAGCGGGTGTTCGCCGACACGCTGGGCTGGCAGTCCCGGAACCTGCTGGTGGCCTCGCTCGCGCACGGGGCGTCGGCGGTGCTCACCTGGAACCTCGCGCTCGACCCGGACGGCGGCCCGCACGTCGGCGGCTGCGACACCTGCACCGGGGTGGTCACCGTCGACGGGGCGCGGGCGACGCCGAACGCGGAGCACGACGTGCTCGCCCACGCGTCGCGGTTCCTGCCGCGCGGCTCGACCCGGGTCGGCTCGACCTCGACCGCCGGCGACGCCGTGGCGCAGGTGGCGCTCCGGACCCCGGCCGGAGCGACGGTCCTGCTCGTGGCCCACGACGGCGACGAGGACGCCACCGTCGACGTCCTGGACGACGGCGCCCGCTACCCCGTGCGCCTCCCGGCGCGCTCGCTGAGCACGGTCCTCGTCGGCGACGCGAGCGCCCGCGCGGTCGCCGACCCCGGGACCGCCCGCGCCGCCACCCCCGACGCCCCCGCGATCCCCGCCGAGCTGGACCTGTCGGGCGCCGTCGCCACCGCCGACCCGGCCGGCCCCGACGACCCGTGCTGCACCGGCGACGTCGCCGCGCGCGCGATCGACGGCGACCCCGCCACCCGGTGGTCCACCGGCCGCTCGCAGCGCCCCGGCGACGCGCTGGAGGTCGACCTCGGCCGCGCGATCGCGGTCCGCGGCGTCGTCCTCGACGCCGGCGCGGGGAGCGCGGGCGACTGGCCCCGCGGCTACGAGGTGCTCGCCAGCGCGGACGGCGCGTCGTGGACCGTCGCCGCACCCACCCGCGAGGGGGCCGGTCAGGTCGCGGCCGCCGCGCTCGACGGCACCGGGGTGCGGTACCTGCGCGTCCGGCTGACCGCCGACGCCGACCCGTGGTGGAGCGTCGCCGAGCTCCGCGTCCTGGCGTGAGGGGTGCCGGTGCTCCGATCGGGTGAACGGCCGCACCCCGCCCCGCAGGACGACGCACCCTCGGGACGTTCGTCCCATTGAACCCCACATGTGGGGTTGCGAGGCTGAGCAAGGCACTACATCTAGTGCCGCGAGCAGATCGGGAGTGGATACGCATGACGCTGGTGGGACCGCACGTCTCGGAGCTCGCGGAGGCCGCGCCGGCCGCGGACGGCCCGCACTCCCCCTCGGCCGCCGCGGGGCTCGTCGTGCGCAAGCGGGACGGCCGCGCGCTGCCCTTCGACCCCATCCGGGTGCACAGCGCGCTCGGCCGCGCGTTCGCGCACGTGCACGGCCTGCTGGGCCCCCTGCACGACCTCACGATCGCCGAGCTGGTCGAGCGGATCGACGCCGAGCTCGCCACCCGGTTCACCGGCGAGGTGCGGATCTACGAGATCCAGAACGTCGTCGAGCACACGCTCCTGGAGGCCCGCGAGTACGAGGTCGCCGAGGCGTACATCGACTACCGGGTGCAGCGGGACCTGGCGCGGTCGAAGGCGCTCGACGTCAACCACTCCATCGGCCAGCTCGTCGGCAAGGACTCGTCCGTCGTCCACGAGAACGCCAACAAGGACGCCGACGTCTTCAACACCCAGCGCGACCTCACGGCCGGCGCGGTGGGCAAGGCCATCGGGCTGCGGATGCTCCCGCCGCACGTCGCGAACGCGCACGCCAAGGGCGACCTGCACTACCACGACCTCGACTACCACCCCTACGCCCCGATGACGAACTGCTGCCTCATCGACTTCCGGACGATGCTGTCCGAGGGCTTCCGGATCGGGAACGCCCAGGTCGACCCGCCGCGGTCCATCCAGACGGCGACCGCGCAGATCTCGCAGATCATCGCGAACGTGTCGTCGAGCCAGTACGGCGGCTGCTCGGTCAACCGGATCGACGAGCTGCTGGCCCCGTACGCGGAGCGGAACTTCGCCAAGCACCTCGCCGACGCCGAGCAGTGGGTGTCCGAGCCGGAGCGCCGTCGCGCGTACGCGGAGGAGAAGACCCGCAAGGACGTCTACGACGCGATGCAGAGCCTCGAGTACGAGATCAACACCCTGTTCACGTCGAACGGGCAGACGCCGTTCACGTCGGTCGGGTTCGGCCTCGGCACGGGCTGGTTCGAGCGCGAGATCCAGCGCGCCATCCTGCAGATCCGCATCCTCGGGCTGGGCAAGGAGCGCCGCACCGCGATCTTCCCGAAGCTCATCTTCACGCTGCGCCGCGGCGTGAACCTCGCCGCGGACGACCCGAACTACGACATCAAGCAGCTCGCCGTCGAGTGCGCGACCAAGCGCATGTACCCGGACGTCCTCAGCTACGACAAGATCGTCGAGATCACCGGCTCGTTCAAGGTGCCGATGGGCTGCCGGTCCTTCCTGCAGGGCTGGGAGGACGCCGACGGGAACGACGTCGTCGAGGGCCGGATGAACCTGGGCGTCGTCACCCTCAACGTCCCCCGCATCGCCCTGGAGACCCGTGGCGACCTGGACGCGTTCTGGGCCCTGCTGGACCAGCGGCTGGAGACCGTGCACGACGCGCTGCTGTACCGCGTCGAGCGGTGCAAGGAGGCCGTGCCGGCGAACGCCCCGATCCTGTACGTGCACGGCGCGTTCGGGCAGCGGCTGGCGCCGGACGACGACGTCGACGCGCTGTTCCGCGGCGGCCGCGCGACGGTCTCGCTCGGCTACATCGGGTTGTACGAGGCGGCGGCCGCGTTCTACGGCGGCGACTGGGAGTCCGACCCCGAGGCCAAGGAGTTCACGCTGCGCGTGCTGCGCACCCTCGCCGCGCGGGCGAAGGAGTGGACCGCGAGGCACGGGTACCAGTTCTCGGTGTACTCCACGCCGTCCGAGTCGCTGACCGACCGGTTCTGCCGGCTGGACACCAAGAAGTTCGGGCTCGTCCCGGACATCACCGACAAGGACTACTACACGAACTCGTTCCACTACGACGTCCGCAAGGCACCGACCCCGTTCGAGAAGCTCGACTTCGAGGCCGAGTACCCGCAGTACGCGTCGGGCGGGTTCATCCACTACTGCGAGTACCCGGTGCTGCAGCAGAACCCGAAGGCGCTCGAGGCCGTGTGGGACTACGCCTACGACCGGGTCGGCTACCTCGGCACGAACACCCCGATCGACCGCTGCCTCGAGTGCGGGTTCTCCGGCGACTTCACCCCGACCGAGCGCGGCTTCGCCTGCCCGGGCTGCGGCAACAGCGACCCGCGCACCTGCGACGTCGTGAAGCGGACCTGCGGCTACCTGGGCAACCCCCAGCAGCGGCCGATGGTGCACGGCCGGCACGTGGAGATCTCGTCCCGGGTGAAGCACCTCCCCGGCCCGACGTCGCTCGCGGCGGCGGCCGGGGACGCCGGGGGCGCCTGACGTGGCCCGCACGCCCGCCGTCGGCCAGTGGCGCGCGGCGGCCCTGAGCCAGGACCGCGTCGCCGACTACAAGCCGTTCGTCATGGTCGACGGCGAGGGCGTGCGGTGCAGCCTGTACGTGTCGGGCTGCCCGTTCGCCTGCGCCGGCTGCTTCAACGAGGCGGCCTGGTCGTTCCGGTACGGCACGCCGTTCGACGACGCGCTCGCGGACCGGATCGCCGCCGACCTCGCGCACGAGGCCGTGCAGGGGCTGTCGCTGCTCGGCGGCGAGCCGTTCCTCAACACCGGTGCGTGCCTGCGGGTGGTGCGCCGGCTGCGCGCCGAGCACGCGCGCGCGAAGGACGTGTGGTGCTGGTCCGGATACACGTTCGAGGAGCTGCTGGCGGAGGCCGCGGCGGGGCAGGCCGACAAGGCCGAGCTGCTCGGCGAGCTCGACGTGCTGGTCGACGGCCGGTTCGAGCTCGCGCAGCGCGACCTCACGCTGGCGTTCCGCGGCAGCCGGAACCAGCGGGTGCTCGACGTCCCGGCCTCGCTGGCCGCGGGGCGTGCGGTGCCGCGCGGCGGCCTCGTCGGGGCGACCGACGTGGGGGCGCCCCCGGACCGGCGCGCGCTGGTCTGAGGGCACCCCGCCCGGTCAGGGCACGAGGGTCTCGTCGGAGCCGATCGCCGGCTGCGGCCGGTCGACCACGCCGTCGCGGTTCTCGTCGGCCGACCGCGCGCGGCGCGCGTCGACCCGGAGCAGCACCGCGGCCACCGTCGCGGACAGCACGGTGCCCGCGAGCACCGCGATCTTCGCCGCCCCGACCAGGCCGTCGTCCCCCTCGAACGCGAGCTCGGCGATCAGCAGGGAGACCGTGAACCCGATGCCCGCGAGCAGCCCGACGGGCGCCAGGTCCCGGATCCCGACCCCCTCGGGCAGCCGGAGGCCGGAGCCGCGCGTCACCAGCGCGACCGCGCCGAGGATGCCGAGCACCTTGCCGGCCACCAGGCCGAGGACCACCGCGAGGACGACCGGCTCGCCGACGACGCCACCGACCCCGTCGCCGTCCACCAGCGTGACCCCGGCCGCGAAGAAGGCGAACAGGGGCAGCGCGATCACGGACGACCAGGGCCGCGCGGCGTGCTCGTACCGCTGCACCCGCGACCCCTGCTCGCCGTTCACGGGCCGCGCGGGCACGGTGAGCCCGAGCAGCATGCCCGCGATCGTCGCGTGCACGCCGGACGCGTGCATGAAGCCCCACGCCACCAGACCGAGCGGCCACAGCAGCCACGGGTGCACGTACGCCGAGCGCGCGAGCAGGGCGAACAGCACCACGGCGCCGACCGCGGCCGCGAGCGGCGCGAGCGCGACGCCGTCGGAGTAGAACACCGCGATCACCACGATCGCGAGCAGGTCGTCGACGACGGCGAGCGTGAGCAGGAACGTCCGGATCGCGACCGGCAGGCCGCGCCCGAAGATCGCGAGCACGGCGAGCGCGAACGCGATGTCCGTGGCCGTCGGCACCGCCCAGCCCCGGGCGGCGCCCGCATCGCCCGCGGTCGTCACGACGGCCAGGTAGATCGCGGCGGGGACCAGCATCCCGCCCACCGCGGCGATCACCGGGACCGCAGCCCGTCGGGGGTCCCGCAGGCTGCCCGCCACGATCTCGTGCTTCAGCTCGAGGCCGACGGTGAAGAAGAAGATCGCGAGCAGCCCGTCGGCCGCCCAGTGCGCGAGGTCCAGGTCGAGGTGCCAGGCCTCGATGCCGACGGTCCAGGCGGACAGGTCGTGGTACGCCTCGCGCCACGGCGAGTTCGCCCAGACGAGCGCGAGCGCGGCGGCGGCGATGAGCAGGGCCCCGCCGGTCGTCTCGCGCGAGGCCCAGGCGCGGAGCGGGCGTGCGGACGTGCGGGTGTCGTGGTGCGGCACGGTTCTCCCCAGGGGGTGGCGGCTGAACCCGCGCACGGAGGGTCGCCGAGCGCGGAGCCGACCAGACTTCCCGGCACACCAGGGGACGACCCTACCGACGGCGGGGGCGGACGGCACCCGGGGTCCGCGAGCCGGACGGCCGCGCCGGGTTCAGCCCTGGTCGATCACCCACTCGACCTCGTCCGACCCCGCGGGCAGGGTCACGTCGCCCGCCGGGCCGAGGAGCACGCGCAGGTCACCCGTGGGCTCCTCCGGCAGCGCCACCACGGTCGTCGCGGGCACGTAGTCCGCGGTGCACGCGCCGCCGGTGGGCTCGGGGAACGTGATCTCGACCTCGCCCGCGCCCGCCGCGCCGGTGGCGACCGCGTCGGGGTCCGCGACCATCGGGCAGGTGCTCGACCCGAAGGTGATGACGTAGATCAGCGAGGGGTCGGTGGTGCGCGACGCCCCGGCGACCGCGCCCGCCGGTGGCGCGGCCACGCCCTCGGGCAGCCCGACGACCGACGAACCCGCGCTCAGCGCCACGGCGGACCCGGACGGCGCGGGCTCCGACGTCGCCGCCGACGGGCTCGCGGACGGGCTCGCGGACGAACCGCCGTCCCCGCCATAACCCCCGGAGCCGCCCGAGCAGGCGGCGAGCAGGGCCAGCAGCGCGACGGCGGCGAGCCCGCGCGGGGAGCGCGCGACCGGTGCCGCGCCGTGGGTGTCCCGGGCGTGCCTCACGACGACCAGCCTCGCCCGGCCCGCCCGCGCCCGCATCGCCCGCCGCGGATGAGGACGCGGCCGCGCGCCGGGAGTTGGCTCGGACCGGACCCCGGCGACGCGACGGGCGCCGCCCGGCCCGCCAGCCGAGGAGGCAGCGATGCGTGGATCCCGCGCGGCCACGGAGCCGCGACCCGCCGACGTCCTGGTCGTGTTCGGCATCACCGGCGACCTGGCCCGCGTGATGACCTTCCGGTCGCTGTACCGGCTGGAGAGCCGCGGCCTGCTGGACCTGCCGGTCGTCGGCGTCGCGGTCGACGACTGGCCGCTCGACCGGCTGGTCGAGCGCGCGCGGACCTCGGTCGAGGCGACGGGGCAGCGGATCGACGAGGAGGTGTTCGCCCGGTTCGCCGGCCGGCTGTCCTACGTCAGCGGCGACTTCACTGACCCGGAGACCTACGAGCGGGTCGCGAAGGCCGTCGACGGCGCGGCGACCCCGGTGTTCTACCTGGAGATCCCGCCGTCGCTGTTCGGCCGGGTCGTGGACGGCCTCGCCGGGGCGGACCTGACCGGGCACGCGCGCGTCGTGGTCGAGAAGCCGTTCGGCCACGACCTCGCGTCCGCGCGGGAGCTCGCCGACCAGCTGCACGAGCACCTCGACGAGTCGCAGCTGTTCCGGATCGACCACTACCTCGGGAAGATGGGGCTCGAGGAGATCCTGCACCTGCGGTTCGCCAACGCGATCCTCGAGCCGCTGTGGAGCCGCAGCTACCTGGAGTGCGTGCAGATCACCATGGCCGAGGACTTCGGGGTCGACGACCGCGGCCACTTCTACGACCCGGTGGGCGCGCTCCGGGACGTCGTGGTCAACCACCTCATGCAGGTGGTGGCGGCCTCCGCGATGGAGCCGCCGTCCCGGGGCGACCCGGCGACGCTCAAGGACTCCGAGGCCGCGCTGTTCCGGGCGGTGGTCGAGGCCGACCCGCGGCACTACGTGCGCGGGCAGTACGAGGGGTACCGGGACGTCGCGGGGGTCGCCGCCGGGTCGACGACCGAGACCTACGCCGCGCTGCGGCTCGAGATCGAGAACTGGCGCTGGGCCGGGGTGCCGTTCTACCTCCGGACCGGGAAGAAGCTCCGCGCGACCCAGACCGAGCTCCGGCTGGTGTTCCAGCGGCCGCCGCGGCTCGGGTTCGGGCCGCGCGGCGGCGTCGTCGAGCCGAACCAGCTGATCGTGCGGCTCGACCCGTCGACGGGCATCCGGATCGTCGTGGACGCGCACCGGGCGGACGTCGCCCGGCTCGCGGCCCCGATCGAGCTCGACATGCAGTTCGCCGACGAGGGCGGCGAGGGCCCGACGCCGTACGAGGTGCTGCTGCAGGCCGCGCTCGCCGGGGTCAGCACGCGGTTCGCCCGGCAGGACGCCGTCGAGGAGACCTGGCGGATCATGCAGCCGCTCCTGGACGACCCGCCGCCGGTGCACGCCTACGCCCCGGGCACGTGGGGGCCCGCCGCCGCCGACGCGCTCACCGAGCGGTCGGGCGGCTGGCGGGGGCCGTGGGTCTGAGGCGCGCCGTCACGCCCCCGGGTCGATGTGCGGCACGTCCGCCGTCGTGTCCTCCCAGGCGATCCGGTGCGGGGCGTCCGTCATCTCGACGAGCGCCGAGTGGTCCCGGTCGAAGTAGTCCCACGCCCAGGACAGGAACGCGTCGGTCTTGGAGTGCGCGCCGCTGAGCAGCATGGCGTGCACCCCGAGCCAGGCGGCGAAGGCGACCGGGCCCTCGACCGTGTGGTGCCGGTGCCCGACCTCGGCGACCGCGGCGTTCCGGCCGATCATCGCCATGATGCCCTTGTCCTTGTACCGGAACGGCTCGGTCGGCACCCCGCGCCGTTCGCGGAGCACGTTCGCCCCCGCGGCCCGGCCGGACTGCTGCGCGACGGAGCCGAGCTGCGGGAGCGTGCGGCCGTCCGGGCCGGGGATGTTCGCGGCGTCGCCGACCGCGTAGACGCCGGGCAGCCCGGGCACGCTCAGGTCGGCGGCGACGTCCACCCGCCCGCCGCGGCCGGTCGGCACGCCGGCCCCGAGCACGATCGGCGCGGCCGACTCCCCGCCGCCCCAGACGACGGTCCGGGTCGGGATCGCCGTGCCGTCGTCGAGCTCCACCCGCTCGGCGTGCACGGCCGCGACCCCGGTGCCCAGCCGGACCTCGACGCCGACGCTCGTCAGGTGGCCGTGCGCGTAGTGGTGCGCCGCGTCGGTGAACGGCGCGAGCAGGACGGTCCCGCGGTCGACCAGGACGACCCGCGCCGGCGCGGCCAGGCGCCCGGTGCGGGTCAGCGCGGCCATCAGCTCGGCCACGGCGCCCGCCGTCTCGACCCCGGTCGGGCCGCCGCCGACCACGACGACGTCCAGCGTGCCCGGGGGCGGCTCCGGCGCGTCCTTCGTCCCGGGCGCGTGCGCGTGCTCCCGCACGAGGCCGTGCAGGTGCCGCCGCAGCCGCTCCGCGTCCACCACCGAGTACAGCGGGAACGCGTGCTCTGCCGCGCCGGGCACCCCGAAGAACTCGGGCTGCGCCCCCGCGGCGAGCACCAGGTGTGACCCCGCGACCTCCGTGCCGTCGCCCAGCGTCACCCGGTGCGCGGCCGCGTCGACCGCGACCGCCTCAGCGGTCAGCACGCGCACGGTCGGGTGCTTGTGGAAGATGACCCGGTGCGGGCGCGCGACGTCCTCGGCGGGCAGCTGCGACGTCGCCACCTGGTAGAGCAGCGGCTGGAACTGGTGGTAGTCGTTCCGGTCGACCAGCACGACCGGCTCCCCCGCGTCGCCGAGCGCGTGGGCGCACGCGACGCCCGCGAGGCCGCCGCCGAGGACGACGACCGGGTCCTGCGGCAGGTCCACCGCGCCGTCGGCGGTCACAGGGACATCTCCTTGCGGAAGTCGGTGAGGATGATCCGCCCCGCGGCCTGCATCAGCGCCAGGTGCGAGAACGCCTGCGGCACGTTGCCGAGGTGCCGGGACCGCTCGACCTCGTACTCCTCGGCGTAGAGGCCCAGCGGGGAGGCGATGCGCAGCAGCCGCTCCATGAGGTCGTTCGCCCGCTCCGACTCGCCGATCGCCGCCAGCGCCGACACCAGCCAGAACGAGCAGATGAGGAACGTGCCCTCCTTGCCGGACATCCCGTCGTCGGTCTCGTCGGTGCGGTACCGCAGCACGTACCCGTTCTCGGTGAGCTCGCTGCCGACCGCCTCGACCGTCGCCCGGATCCGCGGGTCCTCCGGCGGCAGGAACCCGAACAGCGGCGCGAGCAGCGTGGACGCGTCGAGCGCGTCGGTGTCGTAGTGCTGCCGCAGCGCGCCGTCGTCCCGCAGCCCGTGCTCCAGGATGTCGGCACGGATCTCGTCGGCGGTCGCGCGCCACTGCTCCGCGTGCTCCCGGTCGTCCCGGATCCCGGCGAGCTGCGCCGCCCGGTCCATCGCGACCCAGCCCATCAGCTTGGAGGACACGTAGTGCTGCGGCTTGCCGCGCGCCTCCCAGATGCCCTGGTCGGGCTCCTTCCAGGTGGCCATCGCCGCCGCGGCCTGCGACTCCACCAGCGGCCACAGCCGCCGGGGCACGTGCCGGCTGCGAACGGTGTGCAGCAGGATCGAGTCCAGCACGGCGCCGTAGACGTCGTTCTGCCGCTGGTCGAACGCGGCGTTGCCGATCCGCACCGGGCGCGCGTGCTCGTAGCCGGTGAGCTCGTCCCGGGTGGACTCCGTGAGGTCCCGCCGCCCGTCGACGCCGTACATGATCTGCAGCCCACCGTCCTCGGCCGGCTCCAGGTCGGCGACGAACTGCATGAACTCGTCGGCCTCCCAGTCCAGGTTGAGGTAGTGCAGGGCCTGGAGAGTGAACGTGGTGTCCCGGATCCAGGTGTACCGGTAGTCCCAGTTCCGCTCGCCGCCGGGCGTCTCGGGCAGCGAGGTGGTGAGCGCGGCCACCGTGGCGCCGGTGGGCATGTAGGTCAGGCCCTTGATGGTCAGCGCGGACCGCTCGATGGCGGGGCGCAGGTGGTGGTCGGGGACCCGGGCGCGGGCGAGCCAGTTCCGCCAGAAGTCGATCGTGGCCCGGATCCGGCCGTCGGCGTCGGCGTCGTCGGCCGGGACGACGAGGCCGTCCGCCCACGAGACGACGCAGTAGGCGGTCTCCCCCTCGGCGAGGACGTGCCGGGCGCGCGCGGACCCGCCCTCGATGCCGATCCGCATGTCGGTCGCGAGCCGGAACGTCTGCCCCGCGCCGGTCGCGTCGGCGGCGTGGCCGTCCTCGCCCACCGCGGTCCAGGTCGCCGGCGTGCGGCCGTAGTCGAACGCGGGCTCGCAGACCAGCTCGACCTCGATGCTGCCGCTCAGGCACTTCACCGTCCGGACCAGCAGGTGCTCGGCGTCGTCGTCGGCGGGCGGCCGGGTGTGCGGGGTGACGGCGTCGTGGCCGGTGCTCGGGCCCATCGTGAGCGCGTCGTGCACCAGCAGCCAGCCGCCCGGGGTGTGCCAGGTCGTCGTCATGACGTTGGTGCCCGGCACGTACGCGCGCGACGTCGGGACGTTGATCCCGTACGGCCCGAACCGGAACGACCCCGCGCCGCGGTCCAGCAGGTTCCCGAACACGGCCGGCGAGTCGAACGACGGCAGGCACAGCCAGTCGACCGAGCCGTCCGGCGCGATCAGCGCACCGGTGTGGCAGTCCGACAGGAACGCGTAGTCGGCGATCGGCGGGAACGGGGACACGCTCATGGTTCGACACCTTCCTCGGGGAGCAGCCGGCGCTGCGCCAGGACGTACAGCAGGACGAAGGACGGGGCGACGAGCAGCAGCCCGAGGCCGACGGCGGCGACCAGGGCGGTGAGCGTCCCGTCGGGGGCGGCGGCGTCGGCGACGCTGAGGGCGCCCGGCAGCAGGTCGGGCCACTGCGCCACCCCCCACGCGGCGATGACGCCGGTGACGGCGAGCACGGCGAGCACCCGGGCCCCGCGGGTCGCGTCGCGCACGAGCAGCAGCAGGGCGCCCACCGCGCACAGCGTCCCGGCCACGACCAGGGGCAGCGCGGTGGTCACCAGCTCCTCGAAGACGGGGTGCGCGTCCCGGTCCACCACGACCAGCCCGACCGCGGCGACCACGCCCGCCACCACCGCCGCCGCGACCGCCCGGCGCCGGAAGTAGCCGACCATCGCGGGGTCGTCGCCGTGCCGGGCGTCGCGCACCAGGTACACCGCCGCCAGGTAGGCCGCGAGCGCCACCGCCAGCACGCCGACCGCGACCGACACCGGGTTCAGCCAGCTGGTGACGGGGTCGCCCGCGTGGCCGCCCGCCGGCACCTCCCCCGCCGCGATGCCGCCCGCCACGGCGCCCAGGCAGAACGGCACCAGCACCGACGAGAGGGCGAACGCGCCGCCGAACACCCGCCGCACGCCCGTGCCGACCACGGCCTTGCGGAACGCGAAGCTGGCGCCGCGCAGCACGATGCCCACCGCCGCGATGGTCAGCGGTACGAACATCGTCAGCCAGATCGACGCGTACGCCTCGGGGAACGCCGTCCACGTCACCACCAGGACGAAGATCAGCCACACGTGGTTGGCCTCCCACACCGGGCCGATCGACCGCTCGACGACGGCCCGCGGCGCGGCCCCCCGCTCCGCGCCGCCCGCGGTCAGGTCCCAGAACCCCGCGCCGAAGTCCGCCCCGCCGAACGCGGCGTAGGCC
This sequence comes from Cellulomonas sp. GbtcB1, assembly GCF_019091725.1. Lineage (NCBI taxonomy): Bacteria > Bacillati > Actinomycetota > Actinomycetes > Micrococcales > Cellulomonadaceae > Cellulomonas > Cellulomonas sp. GbtcB1. The sequence goes on from NZ_JAGXJG010000064.1 coordinate 17,427, forward strand.
GCGAGCGCCAGCAGCAGCACGACGGCGACGGCGGTGCTCATCGCGGCTCCCGCGCGTCGTGGTCCGGCGCGGCGCCGCCCGCGGCCGGCTCCGGGGCGCGGGCGTCGTCGGGCACCCGCCCCACCCCGTCGGGCGACGGCCCGTAGGGGGTGTCGTCGTCCCGGAACGCCGCCTGCCGCCGGAACCGCCGGCTCATCGCGCGCAGCACCAGCACCGTCGTCGTGCCCAGCACCAGGTACAGCAGCACGACGCCGACGAAGGTCGCCCACACGCCCTCGTTGCCGGTGGCGGCGTCCTCGACCCGCATCACCTCGTAGACGATCCACGGCTGCCGGCCGACCTCGGTGACGATCCAGCCGGCCTCCATCGCCAGCACGGCGAGCACACCCGAGGCGGAGGCCGCCGCGAGGAACACCCGCCCCCGGGGCGCCCGGCGCCGGAGGAGCCACACCAGCCCGTACCAGCCGGCGAGCAGCAGGAGCAGCGTGCCGATCCCGACCATGACGTCCCACGCGAGGTGCACCGTGTTGACCTCGCGGGTGGTCGGTCGCTCGTCCGCGGGCACCGAGTCGAGGCCCTGGACGACGGTGTCGCGCCCCGTGCTCGGGTCGGACAGCCAGGACGCCATCCCGGGGATCGGCAGCCCGCCCTCCACCTCCCCGTCCGGGCCCAGCCGGCCGAGCAGCGTCTCCGGCACGTCGGAGGACGTCTCCGGAACGAGCTCGATCGCGGCGAACTTCACCGGCTGGTTCTCGTACACCCAGCGCGCCAGCCCGTCGCCGACCCCCATCTGGATCGGCGCCGCGACCGCCGCGACCGTGAACGCGATCGTGAACCCGAGGCGGTGGTACCGGTCCCGGCGCCCGCGGAGCATGGCGAACGCGTACACCGAGGCGACCAGGCAGCCGCCGACGAGGTACGCCGCGACCACCATGTGCGCGGCCTGCCACGGCATCGACTCGTTGAAGATCACGCGCACCGGGTCGACCGCGACGATCTGGCCGTCGGCGCCCAGCGTGTACCCCGTGGGCGCGTTCATCCACGCGTTCGCCGCCACCACCGACACCGAGCCCAGCACCCCGGCCAGGACGATCGGCACCCCGGTCCAGAAGTGCGGCCAGGGCCGCAGCCGGCGCCAGCCGAAGATGTAGATCGCCACGAAGATCGCCTCGAGGAAGAAGAAGATCCCCTCGAACGCGAACGGCACGCCGAACGCGTCGCCCCACTGCGCCATGAACCGCGGCCAGAGCAGCCCGAACTCGAAGCTCAGCACCGTCCCGGTCACCGCACCGACCGCGAACGTCACCGCCATGTACTTCGACCAGCGCTGCGCGAGCTCCAGGGCGTCGCGGTCGTCGTGCTTGACCCCGCGGTAGTTGGCGATCAGCGCCATCGCCGCCCACGAGACCCCGAGCGGCACCAGGATGATGTGGAACCCCAGTGTGAAGGCCATCTGCGAGCGGGCCCACGGGACCGGGTCGACCGCGCCGACGGCGGCCGCCGCGGCGGCGAGCTGGTCGACCGGGAGCACCACGCGTCTCCTCACCCGTGCGGGGGCGACCGCGGGTGGCGGTGCCCGTCCGGGGGGTGTGGCGGCCGGCCCGGGTCGGGGGACGCGGGCGGGGCGCGCGGGACGGCGGTGGGGTGGCCGGGGCCACCCGTCAGCGCGACCATACCGGACATATCGGACACGGCACAGGGGTCCGGCGCCCCGGGGTGCGCTCGCGCGCGACGCGCGTAGCGTCGCCGGTGACGCAGGGCCGCGGCGCTCCGCACGCGACCCACCCCCGCGCGAACGGAGACCGCCATGACCACCACCCCGGACCCCCGCGACGAGCCGGTCCGCACCCCGGCCGAGGCGCCCACCCGGCCGTCGAGCCCCGGGCCCGACCCCGACGACATCAACCAGGACGACCCGCGCCACGAGGCGCACCGCGCCGAGCGCGCGTCCGGCGCGGTCGGGGCCGGGACCGAGGCGGTCCCGGGGACGCCGTCGGGCGCCCCGGGGGCGGCGCGGCCGACGAGCCCCGGACCGGAGCCGGAGGACGTCGACCGCTGAGCGTCGCCGCCGCCGGGTCAGCGCCGGCGGCGGAAGTACCAGACCCGCGTCGCGAGCGAGCAGACGAACAGCACGAGCACCCCGGCGATCGTCACCGCCGGGGTGCTCGTGACCACACCGCCCAGGGTCAGCGCACCCCCGAGGACCAGGGTCGCGACGATCCGGATGATCGCGGGGCGGTCGTCGGCCGGCAGGCGGGGTGCGTCGGGCATGGGACGAGCCTCGCACGACCCGGAGGGGTCAGGCGTGCCCGAGGTGCTCGTGCGTGCGGTGCGACGCGGGCTCGATCTGGAACGTCGAGTGCTCGACCGAGATCGGGAAGTGCGTGGCGAGGCAGTCCTGGAGCTGGTCGAGGATCCGCGCGGTGTGCCCGTCGGAGAAGCACTCGTCGTCGACCGTGATGTGCGCCGTGACCACCGGCAGCCCCGTCGCGACCAGCGTCGCGTGCAGGTCGTGCACCGAGCGCACGTGCTCGACGCCGAGCAGGTGGTCCCGCACCGCGTCGAGGTCGAGCCCCGGCGGCGTCGACTCGAGCAGCACGGCGGCGGTCTCGCGCAGCAGCCGGATCGCGCGGGGGACGATCAGCGCGCCGATGAGCAGGCCGGCGACGGCGTCCGCCTGCTGCCAGCCCGTGGTCGCGATGACGACCGCGGCGACGATGACGCCGACCGAGCCGAGCGCGTCGTTGAGCACCTCGAGGAAGGCGGCGCGCAGGTTGAAGTTCGCCTTCCGGCTCCCGGCCAGCACGGCGATCGCGACCAGGTTCGCGACGAGCCCGACGACGCCGAACACGATCAGCTCGGTCGAGGGGACGTCGGGCGGCGCGAACAGCCGTCGGACGCCCTCGACCAGCACGTACCCGCCGACGGCCAGCAGCACCGCGGACTGCGCCAGCGCACCCAGCACCTCGGCCCGCCGGTAGCCCCAGGTCCGCCGGGACGTCGCCGGCTTGAGCGCGAGGTGCGCGGCGACCAGCGCCATCGCCAGGCCCGCGGCGTCGGTGAGCATGTGCGCGGTGTCCACCAGCAGCGCGAGGCTCCCGGTCACCAGCGCGCCGACCGCCTGGGCGACCAGCACCGTCGAGGTCAGGCCGAAGGCGATCGCGAGCCGTCGCCGGTGGTCCGCCGGGGCGACGTCGGCACCGCCGCCGTGCCCGTGGTCGTGGCTCACGCCGGGTCCCCCGCGAGATGCGCGCACGCGTCCGGGCTCGACCCGCCGCGCAGCAGGTCCTCCGCCGCGCCGACGAGCGTCGCGAGGCGGCCGGGGTCCGCGATCGCGTAGATCGAGGACCGGCCACGCTGCCGCACGGTGACCAGCCCGCAGTCCCGGAGGCAGGCCAGGTGCACGCTGACCGTGCTCTGCGCGAGCCCGAGGTGGTCCGTCAGCTCGCGCACCGAGTGCTCGCCGGTGAAGAGGTGGCGCAGCATCGTCAGCCGGGCCGGCTCGCCGAGCGCGCGGAACAGCGCGGCGGTCGGCGCGGTGAGGGCGGCGTCGTCGGCGGAACGGGTCTCGTTCTCGTCATCGACAGCCGGGGATGTCATCGCCATGCGGCGATGCTAGGTCAGGCCCGACCCGTCACGCCACCCCCTCGGTCGATACAGCACGCGCTGTACTGTTCAGCGCATGCTGACCACTGCGCCGCGCCTCGACGTCCTCACCCGGCTCGGCCGCGCGCTGGCCGACCCGAGCCGCGCCCGGATCCTGGCCGCCCTCGCCGCGGGGCCGGCCTACCCGGCCGAGCTGGCCGCGGACCTGGGCATGACGCGGTCGAACGTGTCCAACCACCTCGCGTGCCTGCGCGGCTGCGGGCTGGTCGTGGCCGACGCCGAGGGCCGCCGCACGCGGTACGCCGTCGCCGACCCCCACCTGACCCACGCGCTGACGTCCCTGGTCGACGTGGTCCTCGCCGTCGACGAGGGCGAACCCTGCACCAGCGCGACCTGCGACGTGCCGGGGTGCTGCGCCGCGTGCGAGCCGGACGCGCCCACGACCGCGGCGGAGGTGCGCGCGTGAGCCGCGAGTGCTGCGGGCCCGAGGACGACGCCCCGCGCCCCTCCCTGTCGATCGGGATCCGGCCCGCGGGCAGCCCGCCCCCGGCGGCCGAGCCGGACGACTGCTGCGACCACGACGAACCCGCCGCGCACGACGAGCAGCACGAGGAGCTCGCGCCGTGGTGGCGGGACGCCGCGCTGCGGCTGCCGGCCGCGTCAGGCCTCCTGCTGCTGGTGGGCCACCTCCTGGACCGGTCCGGCGCCGGGACCGTCCCGAGCACGGCCGCGTTCGCGCTCGGGCTCGCCGCCGGGGCGTGGACCTTCGTGCCCGGGGCCCTGCGCCGCCTGGCCCGCCGCCGCCTCGGCGTCGGCCTCCTGTTGGCCTTCGCCGCGGGCGGGGCCGTGCTGCTCCGGCACGTGGCCGCGGCCCCCGCGCCGGGGGTCCTGTTGTCTGTCGGGGAGGCGCCCGAGGACCGCGCGATGGACCGCGCGAAGCACGGCCTGCGGGCGCTGCTCGCCCTGATGCCCGAGACGGCCGGGATCTCCCGGCTGTCCGGCGAGGTCGTCGTGCCGGCCGCCGACGTCCGCGAGCTCGACGTGCTCGCGGTGCGCCCCGGCGAGCGCGTCGCCACCGCCGGCGTCGTGGTGTCCGGGCGCAGCGCCGTGGACACCTCGGCGGCCCCCGGCGAGTCCATCCCGGCCGAGGTCGGGCCCGGCGACGCGGTGCCCGCCGGTGCCGTCAACGGCACGGGCGCGCTCGAGGTCGAGGCGACCGCCGACGGCCGGGACAACTCGCTGACGACCATCGTCCGGCTCGTCGAGGAGGCGCACGCCCGCAAGGGCGAGCGCGCCCGGCTCGCCGACCGCATCGCGCGCCCGCTGGTCCCGGCCGTCCTGGTCGCGGCGGCGCTGGTCGCGGTGCTGGGGTCGCTGCTCGGCGACCCCGGCGTCTGGATCGACCGGGCGCTCGTGGTGCTCGTGGCGGCGTCGCCGTGCGCCCTCGCGATCGCCGTCCCGGTGTCCGTCATCTCCGCGATCGGGTCGGCGAGCAGGTTCGGCGTCGTCATCACGTCCGGCAAGGCGTTCGAGCAGCTCGGCGCCGTGCGCACGGTCGCGCTCGACAAGACCGGCACGCTGACCCGCAACCGCCCCGAGGTCGTCGGGACCCGCACCGTCGACGGCGTCGCCGCCGCGCAGGTCCTGGCCTGGGCCGCGGCGGTCGAGGCGCGGAGCGCCCACCCCCTGGCCGGGGCCGTGCTCGCCGCCGTGCCGTCCGCGGCACCCGCGGCGGACGTCGTCGAGGAGCCGGGGCACGGCGTGACCGGCACGGTCGACAGCGTGCGCGTCGAGGTCGGGTCCACCCGCTGGCTCGACGCCGGCCCCCTGGCCGGGGCCCTCGACGCGATGGAGTCGGCCGGGATGACCACCGTCGTCGTGCGGGCCGACGGGCGCACCGTCGGCGTCGTCGGCATCCGCGACGAGCTCCGGCCCGAGGCCGCCGAGGCCGTCGCGGCCCTGCACGCCGCGGGCCTGCGGACCGTCATGCTCACCGGCGACAACACCCGCAC
>NZ_JAGXJG010000628.1:0-232 GCF_019091725.1 Cellulomonas sp. GbtcB1
GCCCGACCGGCGGGGGGGCGCCTGGGGCGCCCCGCGGTGCGGGGGGGCGCCCGAGGGGGCGGCCACCGGTGGCGGGGCGAGGACGTCGGCAGAGGCCACGGGGAGGAGTCCGCTTCACGAGGGGGCAGGTGCTGGCCCGCTCCGTCGCCGGCCCTGGACCCCCTGCCCCGGCCGCGCCACCCCGGACGACCATTCCCGGGGTGCGTTCCGCAAGGCTTCCCGGGTCGTTCAC
>NZ_JAGXJG010000629.1:0-232 GCF_019091725.1 Cellulomonas sp. GbtcB1
CGGGCCCCGCGTACCGCCGGACGGCCGCCGGGACGACCTCGTCCTGCGGCCGGCGCGGGGCGGCGAGGGGCGCGGTGCCGGACGCGACGTACGACAGCAGGGGCCGGTAGTGGTGCACGGACCGCGGCTCGACCACCGCGACGCCGCGGCAGCCGTCCCGCCGGAGTCGCCCCGCGAGGGACAGGCCGGCGTTCCCGCCGCCGATGACGAGCACGTCGTGCCGCCGGGGACC
>NZ_JAGXJG010000630.1:0-232 GCF_019091725.1 Cellulomonas sp. GbtcB1
GGTCCAGGCGGTCCTCGGCGCGGACCTCGACGTGCGCGAGCCCGGCCCGCTCCCCGGCGAGGGCTCCCAGCACGGCCGCGGTGCTGCGGCAGGGCGCGCACGCCTCGGACGACAGCTGGAGGAAGGTGGCGGCGGACCCGGGCGGCGCGCCGAGGTCGGCGGCGGTCAGCCGGTCGGCGGCCGCGGCACCGCCGCGGGCCGCCACGGAGCGCCCGGTCCGCGAGCGCCAGAG
>NZ_JAGXJG010000631.1:0-232 GCF_019091725.1 Cellulomonas sp. GbtcB1
CGCCGCCCCGCGGGCGCCGCCTGTGGACGACCGGCGTCCCGCGGCCGGGGCGCCGATACGATCGCCCGGTGACCGCACCCGACACCGCCCCCCAGGCCGCGCGGCCCGTGCTGCCGGTGCGCCCCGTGCTGGCCGGCGAGGTGCCCTACGGCGCCCCGCAGCTCGACGTGCCGGTGCTGCTCAACGTCAACGAGAACCCCTACCCGCCGTCGCCGCAGGTCGATGCGGGCAT
>NZ_JAGXJG010000632.1:0-232 GCF_019091725.1 Cellulomonas sp. GbtcB1
GCCGGTGCGGACGGCGGGCCGAGTCGCCCGCGGCGACGTGGGCCGGCGCGGCCGAGGAGTCGGTGTGCTCCCCCGCCGCGATCGGGTCGGAGGCGGGGAACGTCTCGACCACCGACTCGTCCAGCCCGGTGAACGGCGCCTTCTCGGCGTCGGACACGTAGTCGAGGATCGAGGGCGCGAACGACTCCTTGGCCTCCGTCAGCTCGATGCGGTCCTGCGGGCGCTTCGGGCC
>NZ_JAGXJG010000633.1:0-232 GCF_019091725.1 Cellulomonas sp. GbtcB1
CGCCCGGGCCGGCGCCTGCTCCGAGCCGACGGCGCCGAGCGGCGACCTCTGGCGGCCGGCGAGCGGGGCCAGCGCGGGCTCGTCGACGACCACCGCGCCGACCTCGTCGTCCCGCGCGATCGGCAGCGCCGCGATCGCGGCGAGGTCGTCCTGGATGCCCGCGACGTCCCGGGCCACGACCTGCGCCGAGATCCCGTCGACCACGCGCTGGAAGCCGTACGTGACGTCCGAC
>NZ_JAGXJG010000634.1:0-232 GCF_019091725.1 Cellulomonas sp. GbtcB1
CGAGGACCGCGCCCAGGAGGGTCGATCCCACCCCCGTGACCGCGACGGCGACGAGCCGGGCGCGTGGGCGGCGGGGGTCACCGGCCGGCGGCAGGCGGCGTGCGACGGCCAGCACCCCGGCGCCGACCAGGCCCCCCAGCAGCGCGGCGGGCACCGCGCCCAGCAGGAGGATCAGCACCGCGTACCCGAGGGACCCGGCACGGACCTCGGGGGCGCCGGCCCCCGTGAGCGC
>NZ_JAGXJG010000635.1:0-232 GCF_019091725.1 Cellulomonas sp. GbtcB1
TCGACGCCGGCGGACGCGAGGGCGTCGGAGAACCAGCTCCACGCGACCTCGGCCAGCAGCGGGCCCTGGCCGACCTCCGGCTCGAGCGTCGCGCGCACCAGGGTCGCGAGCCGGAACGCGCCGCCCCAGGCCTCCTGGCCCGCGGGGTCGTGCAGGACGACGAACCGGCCGGACGCCAGCTCCTCGGCGTCGGGGTCGCGCCGGCCGCTGCGGACCTCGGCGACGAGGGCCG
>NZ_JAGXJG010000636.1:0-232 GCF_019091725.1 Cellulomonas sp. GbtcB1
GCGCCGATGATCTCGTACTTGTACCGGGTGCCGGCACCGACCCCGGGGACGAACAGCTCCCAGACGCCGGTCTCGCCGAGGGAGCGCATGGCGAGCTGGGCGCCCTGCCAGTGGTTGAAGTCGCCCACGACCCGCACGGCCCGCGCGTTCGGCGCCCAGACGGCGTACGCGGTGCCGACCACGTCACCGAGGGTGCCGGGGTAGCGGTGCACGTTCGCGCCGAGGACGGTCC
>NZ_JAGXJG010000637.1:0-232 GCF_019091725.1 Cellulomonas sp. GbtcB1
GGTGAGGTGCGCGGGCGCGGGGGCGAAGCCGGTGCGGGCGCCCGGCGAGCGGGCGGCCGACGCCGCGGAGGACGCCGAGGACGCCGTCGCGGACGACGTCGACGCGCCCGCCACTGCCGCCGGCTCCACGTACGCGCGGATCTCCGCGATGCGGGCCTGCACCGCCGCCACTCCCCCGGTCCCCGGTCCCCCTCCGCGTCGGCCCCGGCGGGCACCCCCGCGCGGCGCCGGC
>NZ_JAGXJG010000065.1:0-22509 GCF_019091725.1 Cellulomonas sp. GbtcB1
GCATGAAGTTGTAGCAGACCAGGTCGATCCCCCCCCCGGCCCGCCGGGCCTCCCGGCGCCGAGGTCGTCCCATCCGCACGAGGTCGTCACTCACGAGTGACGACCTCGTCGCGTTCCACCGACCTCGTCGCCCCGGCCGACCGCGCGGCGGGTGCCGTACGGTCACGCCAGCCGCGGCAGCACCTGCCCCGGCCCGAGCAGCGCGCGGAACGGGTCTCCCCGCTCCCCCACCCGGTCCAGCACGGTGCGGATCGTGAACGCGTCCGGCCGCAGCCACGGCTCGTCGAGCTCGTCCCAGGTGATCGGCGCCGACACCGGCGCCCCCGCACGCGCCCGCGGGCTGTACGGCGCGACCAGCGTCTTGTTGATCGCGTTCTGCGTGTAGTCGAGCCGCGCCTGCCCGCCGCGGGCCTTGACCTCCCACTTCCAGCTCACGAGGTCCGGCACCACCGCGCCGACGGTCCGCGAGACCCGCTCGACCCAGGCGCGGGTGTCGTCGAACGACGGGCCGGTCGCGATCGGGATCCAGATCTGGATGCCGCGCTGCCCGGTCACCTTCGGCACCGCGCGCACGCCCAGGTGCTCGAACGCGTCCCGGTGCAGCCGGGCGAGCAGCAGCACGTCCTCCCAGGCGGTCGACGGCCCCGGGTCGAGGTCGACGAGCGCGTAGGTGGGCTGCCGCGGCGCGTCGGTCCGGGACGTCCACGCGTGCCACTCCAGCGCCCCGAAGTTGGCCGCCCAGATCAGTGCGGCCGGCTCGTCGACGACCAGGTACGTGCGGCTGTCGCCGGAGTCGGCCTCCGGGTTGTCCCAGCGCGGCAGCCAGTCGGGCGCGTGCGACGGCAGCTCCTTGTGCCAGAACCCCGCGGTGCCGGCGCCCTGCGGGAACCGGTGCATGTTGAGCGCACGGCCGTGCAGGTACGGCAGCACGACGGGCGCGACCCGCGCGGCGTACCGGAGCAGCTCGCGCTTGGTCACCGGCTCCTCGCCGTCGCGCGCCGGGAACAGCACCTTGTCGAGGTTCGTGACCTTGAGGCGGCGACCGTGGACCTCCCAGGTCCCGCCGTTCGGGCCGAGGTCGTCCAGGGCGGCGAGCTCGTCGTCGGTCGGCGGCTCGGCTTGCGGCGCCCGCAGGTCGACGGACGCCTCCGCCGCCGGCAGGTCGGAGCGCCACAGCCGGTCCGGGTCGGCCTTGACCTCGTCGTTGGTCCGGCCGCTCAGCACGGACCGCGGGTGGTCCTCGGCGTCCCAGCCCTTCTCGGCGTGCTCGTCGTGCTTGTGCACGAGGATCCACTGCTCCTTGCCGTCCGCGCCCGGCTCGCCGCGGCGCACCAGCACCAGGCGGCCGCGCAGCTTCTCGCCGTGGACGTCGGCGTGCAGCTCGCCCGCGGCGATCGTCGCCGCCGGGTCGTCGGTGCCGTGCGGCTCCCAGGTGCCGCGGTCCCACACGATGACGTCGCCGCCGCCGTACTCCCCCGCCGGGATCACGCCCTCGAAGTCCTCGTACTCCAGCGGGTGGTCCTCGACGTGCACGGCCATGCGACGCACGTCCGGGTCGAGCGTCGGGCCGCGCGGCACCGCCCAGGACACCAGCACGCCGTCGACCTCGAACCGCACGTCGTAGTGCAGCCGCCGGGCGCGGTGCCGCTGCACGACGAACCGCCGCGGGGCCCCGGGCTCGGTCGGAGCCGGGGTCGCCGCACCCGCGGGTTCGGCGGTGCGGTCGAAGTCGCGCATCGACCGGTAGGTCTCCAGGCCGCGCCCCCGGGCGGAGCCCTTCTCCACCGACGTCGCGCGGCGCCGCCGCTCCGGCACGCTGACCACCCCTTCCCCGGGTCGGACGTCCGGCACCAGCGTGGCCGAGACCGGCGCCGTGCGCGCGTCGACGCGTCTGGGACCAAAGTCCCAGGTGTTGGCGGCCGCCCTGCCGATGGGTCGGGCACCGGGGTGCAGGGGGCGCCCCGCGCGCACGCCCGGAGGAAGATCCCGTGACCACCACCACCGTCACCGTGGGCGCCCGGCGCCCGTCCGTCCTGTCCTGGCTCGGCGACCGCGGCGTCCGCGCCCGGATCCTCGCCGCCGTCCTGCTCGCGGCCGCCGTCGGCGCCCTGGTCGGGGTCGTCGGCCTCGTGGCGCTCGGGTCGACGAACGCCGCCACCACCGCCATGTACGCCGAGAACGTGGTCGGTCTCCAGCAGGCCGCGACCCTGCGGCGGGCGATGGTCCAGATGCGGCTCGACGTCACCAACCACGCGCTGTCCACCGACGACGCCGTCATGGCCCGGTTCGAGGACAGGATCGCCGCGAGCGAGGCGGAGCTCCGCGAGGCGCTCGCCGCCTACGCCGCCCTGCCGCTCGACGACGACTCGCGGGACGCGCTGCGAGACTTCGAGGCCGCGCTCGCCGACTACCTCGAGGTCCGTGACGGCCAGCTGCTCGTCGCCAGCCGCGCGCACGACACCGCCGCGTTCGCCGAGGCCCGGGACACGGTCGCCCAGCCCATCATCGACACCATGTCCGCGAGCGCCACCGCGCTGGTCGAGCGCGAGGAGTCCGACGCCGCCGCGGCGGTGGACCGCGCCGGTGCCGACTACCGGACGAGCCGCACCCTCGTGGTCGTGCTGCTCGTCACGGGCACGGCGCTCGCGCTGGGCCTGGCTGCCCTCGTCGCCCGGTCGATCGTGCGGGGCCTGCAGCGGGTCCAGGTCGTGGCCGCCGCGCTGGAGCAGGGCGACCTCACGGTGACGTCCGGCCTGACGAGCCGCGACGAGGTCGGCCGGATGGGCGCCGCCCTCGACGCGGCCGTCGGCACGCTGCGCGGGGTGATCGGCACCATCGACCGGTCCTCGACGGCGCTCGCCTCCGCCGCCGAGCAGATGTCCGCGAGCAGCGGGCAGATCGCGGCCTCGGCGGAGGAGACGGCCGCCCAGGCGGGCGTCGTCTCCGCCGCCGCGGAGCAGGTGTCCCGGAACGTCCAGACCGTGGCGGCCGGTTCCGAGCAGATGGGCGCCTCGATCCAGGAGATCGCCCGGAGCGCGTCACGGGCCGCGGAGGTCGCCGGCCGGGGCGTGTCAGCGGTCGGGACGACGACGGCGACCGTCGACCGCCTGGGCGAGTCGAGCAAGGAGATCGGCAACGTGGTGAAGCTGATCACCTCGATCGCGGAGCAGACCAACCTGCTGGCGCTCAACGCCACCATCGAAGCGGCCCGCGCGGGCGAGGCCGGCAAGGGCTTCGCGGTCGTCGCCGGCGAGGTCAAGGAGCTCGCGCAGGAGACCGCGCGGGCGACCGAGGACATCGCACGCCGCGTCGAGTCGATCCAGGCGGACACCGCGGGCGCGGTCGCGGCGATCGACGACGTCGCCGGCATCATCACCCAGATCAACGACTTCCAGCTGTCCATCTCGTCGGCCGTCGAGGAGCAGACGGCCACCACGGCCGAGATGAACCGGAGCGTCGCCGAGGCGGCCACCGGCACCGGCGAGATCGCCGGCAACATCGCGGGGGTCGCGGGCGCGGCCGACCTCACCACCCAGGGCGCCGCCGAGTCCCGCCGGGCGGTGACGTCCCTGGCGGAGATGTCCACGGACCTGCAGCGGCTGGTGGGCGGCTTCCGGGTCTGAGCCGGGCGCGCGAGGTCGAGGGTTCCTCCCCCGCAGCGGCGGGACGCCCTCGACCTCGGCCGCCGCGGGTGCGACTAGCCGAGCCAGCGCCGGAGCTTGCGCTTCCCCGCCGCGCGGGCGACGCCGCGTGCGGCGCGCTCGGTCTCGCGGCCGCGCGCCTCCTCCAGGGCGTGCAGCCGGCCGTACAGGAACGCCACCTCGGTGCTCGGCGCGTGCCGGGCGAGGTCCCGGAGCCGCGCCCGCGCGACCACCGAGTCGTGGTGCTCGCCGAGCACCTCCTGCAGGTCCTCCATCCGGCGCGCGTACCGGGCGGCGTCCTTCCCGAGGACGCCCGCGACCGACTCGCCCGCGTACCGGGCGGCCTTCGCGGCCTTGCGGGCGTCGTGCAGCGCGTCGTCGCGGCGCCGCCCCTCGGGCACCCGGCGGGCGCGCCGCAGCCGCCGCCGCACCTTCCGGTCCCGCAGGGCGACCTGGGCGGGCAGCACCCGACGCGCCCGGTGCCGCCCCTCGTCGGAGTACCGCGGCTCGCCCACGAACGCCGCGAGGTCGCGCAGCAGCCGCCGGTACCGGTCACCGTCGAGCTCGCCGAGGAGCGCGTCGAGCGCGTCCCGCGCCGCGTGGCCGAGCTCCGCGTCCGCGGCCACCGCGGCCGCGTGCGTCCCCGAGCCGACGGCCTCCTCCGCGCCGGGGCCCTCGACCGCGGACCGCACCCGCTCGCGCAGCACCTCCGCGTCGCGGGCCCGGCCGAGCACGTCCGCGAGCCAGCCGAGCTCGTCCCGCAGCGGCCGCACGACGCCGGGCTCGAACAGCCGGCGGAACGTCCGCAGCGCGTTGCGCACCCGCCGGGCGGCGACCCGCATCTGGTGCACCGCGTCGGGGGCGCCGAGTCGGACGCGCAGGTCCTGCTCGCGCAACCGGTCCAGCTGGTCCGCGACGTAGCCGAGCACGACGTCCCCGGCGGGGGACTTCGGCGTCGGCCGGCCGCGGGTGGTCGCGTGCTCGTCGGCCGGCCCGAGCACCCGCGCCAGCTTGGAGCGCTGCTCCGCCGGGCGCACGCCCAGGGCGGCGAGCCGCTCCTCGACCGCGTCCAGCAGGTCGCCCGCGCCCTCGACCAGCTCGACCTCGACCTCGCGCCACTCCTCGGGCGCGCCGACGACGTCGCCCGTCGAGCCCGACGGACGGACCCGGCGCGCCGTGACCCGGTCGTCGACCAGCTCGAGCAGCACCCGGCCGGTCGCGTCCGCCAGCCGGTGCACCGCGCGCGACGTCCGCACCTCGGCGACCGGCCGGAGCGTCGCGCCCAGCGTCGCGGCGTGCACGAACGCGCGCAGCGCCGCGGGCACGGTGTGCACCGCCCGCCCCGGCGGCAGCCGGACCTCGGACCGCTCGTCCGGGCCTGCCGGGACCTTGAGGTGCCAGCCCGCGTCGTCGCCTCCGGTGCGCCGGCGCAGCGTCAGCCCGGCCGCGGCGAGCCGCAGGTCGGCGGTGTCGAAGTAAGTCGCGACCAGCTCGACGGCGTCGTCGCTCGTGGCGACCGGCGTGCCGCCGTCGGGCAGCCCGGCGGCGCCGGCCAGCAGCTCGGTGAGCGCCGGGAGCTCGACGTCCGGGCCGGTGGCGTACTTGCGCTCGATCTCGCGGTGCACGTCAGCCATGCCCCCGTTGTATCCCGGGACCGTCGCCGCGGCGACCGTGCCGCCGCGCGGTCGTCCCGCCGAGCCGGCTGCGAGCGTCAGGGTGCCGGGCGCAGACCCACCGCGTCGTGCCTCCAGAACACGTCCGGGTACACCAGCGTGCCGGACATCCACGGCCGGGCCGTGGGCAGCCGGGCCATCTGGAACGCGGCGTCGGGGATCCGCAGCGACGGCTTCCGGAAGCCCTCCGGGGACGCGGGGTGGAAGCCCAGCCTCCCGTAGTACCCCGGGTCCCCCTCCAGGAACACCAGCGGCGCACCCTGCGCCTCCGCCTCGGCGAGCGCGTGGGCGACGAGCGCGGCGCCCGTGCCCCGCCGCTGGTGGTCCGGGTGCACCGCCAGCGGGCTCAGCACCAGCACGTCGACCAGGCGTGCGGGCGCGTCCACCAGGGCCGGGGTCAGCATCACGTGGCCGGCGACGGTCCCGTCGGGCGCGGCGGTGACCCACGACCCTCCGCGAACCGTGCCGGGCGCCCCGGGACGGCCGGCACCGGCCCCGTCGAGCAGCGTCGTCCGCAGGTCGTCCGTCAGGTCGGCGACCGTGGCGCCGTGGTCGCCGAACGCGGCCGCGTGCAGAGCGCGGACGGCGTCGTGGTCGGTGGGTCCCTCGCGGCGCAGCAGCACGAGCGCCACCGTACGGCCGGGCGGCGCCGCCGTCCCCGGATTTCGGACGCCCGGTCCGTCGGCGCGGGTCGGCCCGGCCTGCCGCGTCACCTTTCCGGGGCACGCCCCGCCCTACGCTGGCGCCGTGCCCGCCACCCGACTCCGTCGCGTCGCCGTGCTCGTGCTCGAGGGCGCCAAGCCCCTCGACGTCGGCATCCCGGCCCAGGTGTTCACGAACCGGCCGAGCATGCCGTACGAGGTCCGCGTGTGCGGCCCGGCCCCGGGTCTGGTCCGCGGAGGCGACGGGCTGTCGTACCACGTCGCGGACGGGCTCGACGCGCTGACGTGGGCCGACGTCGTGTTCATCCCCGGCTACCGGCACCCCGACCAGGAGGACCCGCCGCCTGCCGTCGTCGCCGCGCTGCTCGCCGCCCACGCGCGGGGCGCCGACCTCGCCGCGATCTCCACGGGCGCGTTCGCGCTGGCCGCCACCGGGCTGCTGGACGGCCGCCGGGCCACGACGCACTGGCACTACACGCGCGCGTTCGCCGCCCGGTACCCGCGCGTCACCGTCGACGAGAACGTGCTGTTCGTCGACGAGGGCCAGGTCCTCACCTCCGCGGGTGCGGCGTCCGGGATCGACCTGTGCCTGCACCTCATCCGGCGCGACCTCGGCGTCGCCCCGTCGAACCACGCCGCCCGCCGCCTCGTCGCCGCGCCCTACCGCTCCGGCGGCCAGGCGCAGTACGTCCCGCGCAGCGTCCCGGAGCCGCTCGGCGAGCGGTTCGCGGCGACGCGGGAGTGGGCGCTGCACCGGCTCGGGGAGCCGCTGACCCTGGAGGCGCTCGCCCGGCACGCGGCGGTGTCGCCGCGGACCTTCTCACGCCGGTTCGTCGAGGAGTCCGGGTACACACCGATGGAGTGGGTGCTGCGGGCGCGCGTGGACGTCGCCCGGGAGCTGCTGGAGCGCTCGGAGCGTTCCGTGGAGCAGGTGGCGGTCGACGTCGGGCTGGGGACGGGCGCGAACCTGCGGCGGCACTTCCAGCGGGTGCTGGGGACGACGCCGAGCGAGTACCGGCGGACGTTCGCGCGGGGCGAGTAGCGCGGCGCGACCGCCCGGGACGCTGGCGAGATCCGTGCGGACCATGGCGCGCACGCCGCTGTCGGCGCGGCGCCGGCACGCCGAGGCTGGTGGCGTCACCCACGGACACCACCGGGAGGATCCCCATGACCCGCGTCGCCATCAACGGTTTCGGACGCATCGGCCGGAACGTCCTGCGCGCGCTCCTCGAGCGCGGCAGCGACCTCGAGGTCGTCGCCGTCAACGACCTCACCGAGCCGGCCGCCCTCGCCCGCCTGCTCGCCTTCGACTCCACCGCGGGCCGGCTCGGCCGCCCCGTGTCCGTCGACGGCGACCACCTGGTCGTCGACGGGCGGCGCATCGCCGTCCTGGCGGAGCGCGACCCCGCCCGGCTGCCGTGGGCGGAGCTCGGCGTCGACGTCGTGCTGGAGTCGACCGGGCGGTTCGCGAGCGCCGCCGCCGCCCGCGGCCACCTCGACGCCGGCGCGCGCGCCGTGCTCGTCGGCGCGCCGTCCGACGGGGCGGACGTGACGATCGCGTACGGCGTGAACACCGACGCGTACGACCCGGCCGCGCACACCGTGATCTCGAACGCCTCGTGCACGACCAACGCCCTCGCCCCGCTGGCCCTCGTCCTCGACGAGCTGGCCGGGATCGAGCACGCGTTCATGACGACCGTGCACGCCTACACGCAGGAGCAGAACCTGCAGGACGGCCCGCACCGCGATCCTCGCCGCGCCCGGGCGGCCGCGGTCAACATCGTCCCGACGACGACCGGCGCCGCCAAGGCGATCGGGCTCGTGCTGCCGCAGCTCGACGGCCGGCTGTCCGGCGACTCGATCCGGGTGCCCGTCCCGGTGGGCTCCGTTGTCGAGCTGAACGCCACCGTCGCCCGCGACGTCACCCGCGAGGACGTGCTGGCCGCGTACCGCGCCGCGGCGGCCGGGCCGCTCGCCGGGGTGCTCGAGTACTCCGAGGACTTCGTCGTCTCGTCCGACATCGTCGGGAACCCGGCGTCGTCGGTCTTCGACTCGCACCTGACGCGGGTCGACGGGAAGCACGTCAAGGTCGTCGCCTGGTACGACAACGAGTGGGGCTTCTCGAACCGCGTGGTCGACACCCTCGAGCTGATCGGGCGGTCGCAGGGCTGAGGCGGGACGACGAAGGCCCGGACCGTGCGGTCCGGGCCTTCGTTCTGCGGGTGCTCAGCCGACCGCCGTGGCACGGGCCGGCGGACGCGTCGTCACCACGAGTCGAAGGCGCGCTCCCACGCCTCTCGCACGTTCGCCAGCGCCTCTGCGCCCGAGAGCGACAACCGAGTCTGGTGCGCCAGGTCGTTGTGCCACTGGTCCTCCGGCGGCGGTGCGGCCAGGAACCAGGCATCGGGACGGTGGGCGAACGGTCCGTGGCGCACGAAGAGCCTCGCCGCCTCCGCATCGACGAGGCCTCGACCTGCCAGGTGCGCCAGGTCCCAGAGATCGCGGCTCGCTCGGCGCTCCACCCATGCGGCGAGCTTCGCCGCCGCGAATGCCGGCCCGGTGAACGTGCGCATGCTCGCGGGAGGCGCGTCGGCGTAGCGCTGCTCGACCTCGCGCACCTCGGTGGGCCACGTGTACCCGGCCCCGTCGAGCACCTGGACGCGGATCGCCAGCCCGCCGGCGGTCAGGACGCTGGCCTGCGCACCGCGGGTGTCGAGCAGCGGCGGATCCCACGCCGGCCGGCCGTGGCTCCGCTGCACCCCACGACGCACGGCCCCCTCGATCGCCCGCAGCACGTCGGGCCGCGAGCCGAGCGCCAGCAGGTCGATGTCCTCGCTGAGCCGGCCGTCGGGGATGTGGGTGCGGGACAGCGCGGTCCCCCCGAAGAAGGTGAGGTCGTCCGTCGGGATCTCCGCCGCGAGCGCACCGGCACGTGGCTGATCAGGTGGTCCCGACGGACCTGACCCGCATCGGCACCGAACTGGGCCGCGACCCTCGCGAGCTCGGGTCCCGCCAGCGTCACGAGACCAGCACCTCCGCCCGCCTCAGCGTCGCGATGCCTCGCGACGTCCGCGCGAGGTGCTCCAGCCGCTCCCTGTCCGCACCCGACCAGAGCGCCCGGACGACCGCGGGCGTCTCCGGGTCGTCGGGGTACAGCCGGACGAGGTCGAGGAGCGTCTGCTCAGGGGTCGTCACGAGCGCCGACCCCAGGTCCAGCGAAATGCGCTCGGCGTCGAGCGCGGAGGTGTCCCGCTCGACGAACCGCACAGTCGCCGGGCGGTCGGCCAACCGCACGGGGCGCCGACCGCCGACGGCCACGGCGACGGTCGCCGTCGCGACCGCCCGCGGGAGCGCGCCGAGCACGCGGGCGGCCGACATGCCCATCAGAACCGGATCCGGCGGACCACCGCGCGCGACCGCCACTCCCATCGCCGCGGCCTCGAGAGACGGCAGCCACGTGTCCGGATCCGCCTCGGCGGGCACCTCGCAGTAGTAGCCGTACGCGAGCCGATGGACGACGCCCTCGTGCTCCAACCGCCGGAGCGCGGCGCGCGGGTTGGCGAACACGCCTTCCAGGTGCGCCGGCCGGACGGTCCTCAGGGGGCGGCGGGCGATGACGCGACGCGCATCGGGCACGGCGACCTCCTATCCGCGGTGGAACCCTGCAAAGTGTAGCCCCCCGGGATACGAAATGCAGGGTTCGGCCGCGCGAAGGCCCGCGGAACCGCTTGACCGCCGCGGTCGCGCCCGAGCGGTGAACTACGACGAAGGCCCGGACCGCGTGGTCCGGGCCTTCGTCACCGATCTGCATCGGCACTGTGTAGCGGGGACAGGATTTGAACCTGCGACCTCTGGGTTATGAGCCCAGCGAGCTACCGAGCTGCTCCACCCCGCGTCGGTGTCCCCCACCCTACGCGACCCGGGCGCCGGGACCTACTCGGGGCGTCCGGGGCTCGTCCGGGCCGAGGACAGCGCGCTGCCAGCGGCACCCCGCGCACAGGGTTGCTCCTGCGGAGAACGACGAAGGCCCGGACCGTGTGGTCCGGGCCTTCGTCACCGATCTGCATCGGCACTGTGTAGCGGGGGCAGGATTTGAACCTGCGACCTCTGGGTTATGAGCCCAGCGAGCTACCGAGCTGCTCCACCCCGCGTCGGTGATCACTACGTTACGCCAGGGTGACGGCCAGTCCAAATCCAGCCCCCGTGCCCTCGGTCACACCCGGCCCGGACGCGGCGGCGGGCCGGCTCCCCCGCTGGGGAACCGGCCCGCCGCCGTCGTGCGTGCGCTCGGGCTCAGCCGCCCGAGCCGCCCAGCTCCGCGTCGGCCGCCGCGGCGTCCTCCAGGGCTGCCTGCAGCCGGGACTGCGCCTCGCCGTAGGCGGCGAAGTCGCCGTCCGCCAGCGCGGCCTGGCCGTCCTGGTACGCCTGGGTGGCCCGGTCGATCGCCTGGGTCAGGCGGGTCTGGGCGTCGGCCGCGCCGGCGCCCGTGTCACCCGTCGGGGCCGGGGTCGGCGCGGGCGTGGCGGTGCCGTCGCCCGTGCCGGTGTCGTCCCCGGTGTCCCCGCCCGTGTCGGGCGGCGTGATCTCGTTGCCGGCGTCGCCCGCGGACGTGCCGTCGTCGCCGCCGAACACCTGGTCCAGCGCCTCGTCGAGCGTGCTCGCGAACCCGATCTGGTCGCCGAACGACACGAGCACGCGCTGCAGCAGCGGGAACTGGGTGCCGCTCGCCGCCTGGACGTACACCGGCTGCACGTAGAGCAGGCCGCCGCCGACCGGGAGCGTGAGCAGGTTGCCGCGGATGACCTGGGAGTCGCCGCGCGCCAGGATGTTCAGCTCGTTCGACACGTCCGGGTTGGACGAGAAGTTGTTGTTCATCTGGTTCGGGCCCGGGACCGTGGAGTCGCGTGGCAGCTCCAGCAGCCGGATCTTGCCGTAGCCCTCCGCCGGTTCGCCCTCGGCCGACCCGGCCTCGGCGTCCACGGCGATGTACCCCGTGAGCACGTCACGGGCGTTGCCGCCCGCGGGCACGTACGTGGACATCAGCGAGAACGTGGCCGCGTCCTGCGTCGGCATCTCGAGCGTCAGGTAGTACGGCGGCTGCGCGACGCTCTGGCCGGAGGCCGTCGGGTCGTTCGGGGTGCGCCACGCGTCGTTGCCGGAGAAGAACTGGCCCGGGTCGGTCACGTGGTACGTGCCGAGCAGGGTGCGCTGCACCTTGAACAGGTCCTCGGGGTACCGGATGTGGCTCATCAGCTCGGAGCTGATCTCGGACACCGGCTCCAGCGAGGTGTCGAAGACGTTGCTCCAGGCCTGCAGGACCGGGTCGGAGGCGTCCCAGGCGTACAGCGTGACGCTGCCGTCGTAGGCGTCGACCGTGGCCTTCACCGAGTTGCGGATGTAGTTGACCTTCTCGGGCTGCAGGGCCGCGATGGTGGTCGACGTCTCGGTGAGCGAGTCCACCGTGGCGTCCTCGAGGGACTGCGCCGCGGCGTACGGGTACTGGTTCGACGTCGTGTAGCCGTCGACGATCCACTTGACCCGGCCGTCGACGACCGCGGGGTACACCCGGCCGTCGAGCGTCAGGTACGGCGCGACCTTCTGGACGCGGTCGACCGGGTCGCGGTCGTAGAGGATCTGCGACTCGGCCGTCACGCGGTCGGAGAACAGGATCTGCTCGGAGCCGAACTTGATCGAGTAGAGCAGCTTGCTCCAGAACGTCCCGATCTCCGGGCCCGCCGAGACCTCGTCGGTCGGGAACGAGGTGTTCACCGCGCCGCCCGACTCGTCGTCCGGGTAGTCGAGCTCCCACTCGGAGCCCTCGGGCGCGCCGACGATCGAGTAGCTCGGCGAGCTCTGGCCGAAGTAGATCCGCGGCTCGTACTCGCCCATCTCGCCGGACGACGGGATGCCGCCCTCCCAGAACTCGGGCGCGCCGCTCGACGTGGTCGTGTTGCCGTACGCGGCGACGACGCCGAACCCGTGGGTGTACACGGTCGCGTCGTTCGTCCAGTTCCGGCGCTGGGCGTCCAGGCCGTCCAGGTCGAGCTCGCGGACCGCGATGACGGTGTCGCGGCTCTCGTCGGCCACGTCGTACCGGTCGACGGACAGGGTGTCGGGGAACGAGTAGAACCCGCGGATCTGCTCGAGCTGGCGGAACGAGTCCGACACGACCTGCGGGTCCAGCAGACGGATGGAGGCGGTGGTCTCCGCGTCCTCGCGCAGCGCGCCCGGCTCGGCGGTGACGCTGGCGTTGTAGTCGCTGGTCTCCACGTCCTCGAGGCCGTACGCCGCGAGGGTGGCGTCGATGTTCCGCTGGATGAACTCCGACTCCGCGTCCTGCTGGTTCGGGTTCACCTGGAACCGCTGGACGACCGCCGGGTAGATCCCGCCGATGGCGACCGCGCTGACGATCATCAGGCCGACGCCGATGGCCGGCAGCCGCCAGGTGCCGCGCACCGCGGTGACGACGAACATGACGGCCACGAGGAGCGCGACGCCCGCGAGGATGCTCTTGGACGGGATGACCGCGTTGACGTCGGTGTACGAGGCGCCGGCGAACCGGTCGCCCTCCTGCGTCAGGATCGAGTAGCGGTCGAGGAAGTAGTTGGCCGCGATCAGCACCATGAGGACAGCGGCGATCACCGAGAGGTGCACCCGGGCGGCGCGCGTCATGCGCGGGGTGCCCGAGGAGCCCCCGACCCGGAACCCGCCGTACAGGTAGTGCGTGGCGACGGCGGCGATGCCGGCCAGCACCGTGACGGCCATGAGGAAGCTGACGATGAACCGCATGCCCGGCAGCTGGAACATGTAGAACGACAGGTCGAGGCCCCACTGCGGGTCCTCGCGACCGACCTCGGTGCTGTTCATCCAGAGCTGGATCGAGCTCCACTGCTGGGAGGCCGCGATGCCGGCGAACAGGCCGAGCACCGCGGGACCGGCGACGAGCACGACGCGGCGCAGCGGCTCGACGGCCTCGCGGTACGCGTCGAGGCTGGCCTGCTCCTGGTTGGACGGCGCGTAGACGGGCCGGGTGCGGTAGCCGATGGCGAGGCTGGAGAACACGGCCCCGCCCATGACGAGCAGGCCGGCGAGGAACAGCGCCCCGCGGGTGAGCCACTGGGTCCAGAGCACCTGGGAGAAGCCCAGCTGGTCGAACCACAGGACCTCGGTCCAGAACTGGGCGAGCAGCAGCACGGCCACCACGACCAGAGCGAGCACCACGACGGTGATCGCGAGCGGGCTGGGCCGACGACGGCCGGCGGCGCCTCTCGGTGGCCGGGGCGGACGTGGCCCCCGGGGCTGGCGGGCGGACGGGTTGGCGAAGGTCACGGCCTTGAGGTCCTCGTCGTCGGGTACGGATCGCGCGTGCACGCGCCTTCCAGCACGCGCACGATCAGCACAACGCGCCAGGTGGGCCCCAGGTTCCCACGCCCCGCGGGCCGCGCACCCGCACCGGGTACCGGCCGGGTCGCGCCGCGCGGGTGCGAGGATGACGCCCGTGACGCAGACCCCGGACACCCCCGCCAGCACCCCCGCCCAGCGCGCCCTCGCGGCGGCGGTCGTCGAGATCGAGCGGCACGTCGCCACCGGCGGCTGGGACGGCCCCGTGCGGGTGTTCGCCCTGGTCCGGACGCAGGCCGCCCTCGACGCCGAGCCCGCGCTCGCCTCGCAGCTGCCGCCCGACGTGCTGGCCGCCGCGGCCGCCGACCCCGACCACCTCACCTCGGTGGAGCAGGAGGGGCTGCCCGCGAGCGACGACCTGGAGGGCCTGCTCGGCGCGATCGCCTGGCCCGAGGGCGTCGACGGCGCCGCGCTCACGGTCGAGCGGATCGTGCTGCCGCCGGAGGCCGAGGAGGGCCTGCCCGAGGACCCCGACGCCGCGCTGGCGGCGCTGCTCGCGCACCCGCAGCGGCAGGACGTGCGGCTCGCCGTCGGCGTGCTGCGCGGCGGGCCGTCGTGGTGCGCGGTCCGCCAGCGCGCCGAGGACCGGGACGACGCCGTGGGCCAGGGCGAGGACGTCGTGCCCGGGCTGGTCGAGGGGCTGCGGGCGACGTTCGCCTGAGTCCCCCGGGGGACTCAGCCCGCGTCCGCCGCCGTGCAGGTCGGCAGGTCGCCGGCCTCCCCCGCGCCGATCGCCTCGACGGCCTCGCGCGCCTCGTGCAGCGTCGCGATCCTGACCACCGTCAGCCCGTCCGGGACGTGCCCGACGACCTCGTCGCAGTTGTCCGCGGGCGCGAGGAACCACTCGGCCCCGTCCCGGAGCGACCCGGCCATCTTCTGCCGGATGCCGCCGATCGGGCCGACGGCGCCGTTGAGGTCCACGGTCCCGGTGCCGGCGATGACCTGGCCGTTCGCCTCGTCCTCGGGCGTGAGCTTGTCGATGATCCCGAGCGCGAACATCGTGCCCGCGCTGGAACCGCCGATCTGGTCGATCCGGATGGACACGTCCACCGGCGGGTCGAACGTCGGGTCGATGTACACGCCGAGCTGGCTGCCGGAGCCGTCCTCGCGGGCGCCCGTGACGACGTCGAGGTCGACCTCCGAGCCGTCGCGCTGCACGCCGAGCGTGACCGTCGTCCCGGGGTCGGTCTCGTCCAGGAGGTCGATGAGCTGGCCGTACGAGGTGAGGGCCGTCCCGTCGTAGGACAGGAGCACGTCGCCCTCCTCGACCACGCCCTCCGCGCCCGAGCCCTCGACCGCGTCGTGCACCGTGAGCGTGACCGGGACGGTGTAGCCGAGCTCCTCGAGGGCGGCGACCGTGGCGTTCTCCTGCGAGGACACCATCTGCGCCTCGTTCTGCTGGTCGAGCTGCTCCTGGGTCGCGTCCTGCGGGAACACCGACTCGACCGGCAGCACCCGCCGCGAGGGGCTCAGCCAGCCCTGCAGCACGCCGAGCACGCTGGACGGGTAGCCCGGGCCCCCGGTGGTGGACACGGTGGTGAGCCGCAGCTGCCCGGTCGAGTCGTAGGTCTCGGCGCCGTCGACCGTGATGAGCGCCTGGCCATCGTGCTCGCCGAGGGTGTCGAGCGTCGGACCGGGCGAGTTGACCGCGTACGGCACCGGCATCAGCAGCAGGACCACGAGCAGCACCGCCGTGAGCAGGACGCCACCGGACAGCAGCGCGGCGCGCCGGGTCACCGGCGGGGCGGGCTCCCGGAGGTCCTCGGGCGCGTCCTGAGGGGCGTCGCCGAGCGGCGGGCGGCCGTCGGCACCGTCGAGCGGGTCGGTCCGGTCCGCGGCCGACGCGTCGGGGTCCGAGGGGGTTCCGGGCTGGGCGTGCACCGGACGATCATGCCGCACGGACCCGTGAGGGTCGCGTGCGCCCTCAGCGAACCGGAGGTGACGACCGGGTCCCGGTGCGCGGGGGTGTGGTTACGGTGACACCACGACGAGCCCGGGAGCACCGAGATGACCGACGACCCCACCGCGCGCCAGCCCGGCGAGCCCTCCGACGGCGCCGCCTGGGAGCAGATGCTGCGCCAGATGTTCGGCCCGGGCGCGGACGAGGCGCTGCGCCAGATGCGCGAGCAGGGCCTCGACCCCGCGGAGATGGCCCGCGCCTCCGGCCTGCCCGACGACCCGATGCTGATGAACCAGGTGATCGCCCAGGTCCAGCGGATGCTGTCGTCCAGCGGCGACGGCCCCGTGAACTGGGACGTCGCCCACGACATGGCCCGGCAGCAGGCGGTCAGCGGCGGCGACCCGACCCTCAGCCCGGCCGAGCATCGGCAGGCGACCGAGGCGCTCGGCGTCGCGGAGCTGTGGCTGGACGCGGCCACCGACCTCCCGCCCGCCGGCGGGCACGTCCGCGCCCTGTCCCGGTCCGAGTGGGTCGAGCAGACCCTGCCGACCTGGCGCACGCTGACCGAGCCCGTGGCCACGTCGATGTCGACGGCCCTGGCCGCGACCCTCGCCGACCAGCTGCCCGAGGGCATGGACCTCCCGGCGGGGTTCGGCGCCGGCGGCCTCGACCCCGCCGCGATGATGCGCCAGCTCGGCGCGCTCGTGTTCGGCATGCAGGTCGGCCAGGCGGCCGGCTCGCTGTCCCGCGAGGTGTTCGGGCTCACCGACGCGGGCCTGCCGCTGGTGGCCGAGCCCGCGACCGCGCTGGTGCCGGGCAACGTCGCCGCGTTCGCCGACGGCCTGGAGATCCCGCTCGAGGAGGTGCGGCTGTTCCTCGCGCTCCGCGAGGCGGCGCACGCCCGGCTGTTCACGCACGTCACCTGGCTGCGCGGCCACCTGCTCGCGGCCGTCGACGCCTACGCCCGCGGCATCACCATCGACGTCGAGAGCCTCGAGGAGTCGGTGCGGGCCATCGACCCGACGGACCCCGCCGCACTGCAGGGCGCGCTGTCGTCCGGGGTGTTCGCCCCCCAGACCACGCCGGAGCAGCAGGCCGTGCTCGCCCGGCTGGAGACCGCGCTCGCGCTGGTCGAGGGCTGGGTGGACGAGGTCGTCGCCACGGCCGCGCTCCCCCATCTGCCGCACGCCGTCGCCCTGCGCGAGATGATCCGCCGCCGCCGAGCCGCCGGCGGGCCCGCCGAGCAGACGTTCGCGACCCTGGTCGGCCTGGAGCTGCGGCCCCGCCGGTCGCGGGACGCCGCCGCGCTGTGGGCGCGCATCGCCCGCGAGCAGGGGCCGGAGGCACGCGACGCCGTGTGGGACCACCCCGACCTGCTGCCGACGGCCGAGGACCTCGACGACCCCGCCGGGTACGCCGGACGGCGCGCCGCGGCCGAGGGCGAGCACGCGGACCTGGACCGGGCGCTGGCCGAGATCCTCGGCGAGGGCCCGGGCGACGGCGGGGGCGCCGAGGGCGGTGCGCCGGACGGCGGCGAGCCCGGGACGCCCGCGGGCGGCGAGCCCACCCGCTGAGCCCGCGCGGACCCCGGGGCGGTCAGTCCGCCTCGGGGTCGGGCACGTCCTCCTCGGCGACGGGCGGCTCGTCGGCGTCGTCCCCCTCCCCCGGGGTGCGCTCCGCGAACGAGTAGCCCTCGAGGAACCCGCGCGCCCGCTCGGTGCGGGGGTACGCCTCGAGCTCGGCCCAGAACTCCGGGCCGTGACCGGCGTGCAGCAGGTGCGTGAGCTCGTGCAGCAGCACGTAGTCCGTGACCCACTGCGGCATCCCGCGCAGGCGGTCGGACAGCCGGATGCTGCCGTCCCCGACGCTGCACGAGCCCCAGCGCCGCCCCTGGTTGCCGGACCACCGGACGCTCGACGGCACGGCGCGGCCGCCCAGGTAGCGCTGGCTGAGCTCGGCGGCCCGGCGCACCAGCTGGTCGTCGGACGGGCGGCGCCGCTGCTCCTGGGTCGCGAGCCGGTCGAGCATCCGGCGCACCCACTCGCGCTCCTGCGCTCGGGTGAACCGGGCGGGGATGGCGACGATGGTCCGGCCGCCCTCGCGGTACGCGGTCACGGTGCGGGACCGGCGGCGGGAGCGGCGCACCTCGACGGGTCCGAGCCGCGGGTCGCCGTCGCCGGGGCCGCCGGGTGCCGCGCCGTCGGACGGCACGCTCTCCGCCCGGGCGGCGGAGGCGGGTCGCGGGGCGGCGGAGGCCGGGGCTGCGGGCGCGGCCGAGCGCACCGGGTCGACCGGCGTCCGGGGGTGCTCCCGCGACGGCTGCACGTCCAGCACCGTAGCGGTTCGGCGCCCTGATCTGGGGCAACTGCCGCACGACGGGCGGGCGGAACCCTCCCGCGACCGCCGCACGGCGTGGATACTGGCCCGGGCGCCGGGACGCGGCGCCGCCGAACCGATCCGAGGAGACAGACATGGCCGAGACCTACGCCGGCGAGTTCTACTGCGTGAAGTGCAAGGAGAAGCGCCAGGCCGAGGGTGAGGTCGTCGTCTCCGAGTCGGGCCGCCGCATGGCCAAGGCCACCTGCCCGGTGTGCAGCACCAAGCTGAACCGGATCCTCGGCAAGGCCTGAGCAGGACCCGACCTGTGGACGACGGCGTCCGCCCCCGCCCGGGGTGCCACGGTGGTGGTACTCGACGGGACGGGGGTGGGGCGCCGTGCAGCTCCGGCAGGGACTCCGCGTGCTGCGGCGCGCGACCGACGAGGTCCAGGTGGGCCTCGACCCGCGGTGGGCGGTGCGCATCGCGGGGCTGACCCCCGAGCGGGCCGAGCGCCTGCTCCGCGCGGGCGACCGCCGCGTCGACGACGCGCTGCCCGCCCCGGCGCTCGACGCGCTGGGCGCCGCGGGGCTGCTCCGCCCGAGCGCGTCGCGCGCGCGACGGGTCCGGCCCGACCTGCGGCCCGAGGCCCTCGCCCACGGCCTCGCGCGCGCCGACGGCGACGGCGTCGACTCGGTGCGGCGGCGCGCGGCCGCGACGGTGGCGGTCGCCGGTCTCGGCCGGGCCGGGACCGCGGTCGCGACCACGCTCGCCCTCGCGGGCGTCGGCACGCTGCTGCTCGACGACCCGCGGCCGACCGGTCCCGAGGACCTGGTGCCGGCCGGCGACGGACCCGACCGGGCCACCGCGCTCGGCGGCGTCCTGCGCGCGCTGGCGCCGCGCTCCCGCGTGCGGACGGGGCGGGGCCTCGCCGCGCTCCTGGCGGACCCGCCCGACCTGGTCGTGACCGCGGCCTCTGACGCGCCGGACCCGGCGACGGCGCTCGCGCTGCTCGGTGCCGACCTGCCCCACCTGCCCGTGGTGACCCGGGAGGCCGACGCGCTGGTGGGTCCGTTCGTCCGGCCGGCTCCGCCCGGCGGGCCGCCGCTGCCCTGCGTGCGCTGCCTGGACCTGCACCGGGCGGCAGCGGACCCGGCGTGGCCGACCGTCCTCGCGCAGCTGGTCGCCCCCGGGCCGGGCGACGGCGCGGCGGAGCCCCCGGCCGCCCTGGCCGCGGTGGTCGGCGGGCTCGCCGCGGCGGAGGTGCTCGCGCACCTGGACGGCGGCGCGCCCTCGACCGCGGGCGCGCAGTACGAGGTCCCGGTGCCCTCCGTGGCGCCGCGGCTGCGCCGCTGGGCCGCGCACCCCGAGTGCGGGTGCGCGGCCCTGGCCGGCTGACGGCTGCAGGGTGCGCGGGACGCGCGGCGGGCCCGGCACCCGGTCGCTCGGACCGGGCGCCGGGCCCGCGGGGCGGTCAGGCCGCCGGGCTGGCGTCCTTGCGGGGCCGGCCGCGGCCGCGCTTGACCGCGACCACCTGGCCGCCGACGAACACCTCGCCGCCCCACACGCCCCAGGGCTCCTGCCGCTCGACGGCGCCGGCGAGGCAGCCCTCGAGCAGCGGGCAGGTGCGGCAGAGCGCCTTGGCCTGCTCGACCTCGGCGGTCCGCTCGGCGAACCAGAGCTCGGGGTCGTTGGACCGGCACGGGATGAGGCCGGCGACCAGGGCGTCGAACTGCACATCGGTGACGGCGGGCGTCGAGGCGGGCGGCCAGGGACCGGATCCGCCCTGGTTGACCGTGTCGAGCAGCGTCGTGAGCCGCACGATGTCCTCCTGAATGACTTGCGGGTTGAGCGAGGTGGCGGTGGATCCGCAGCTGCCTCGCCCCCCTGCAGGTGCCGGGGAAGACGAAGGCCGCGGAATCCGGTGGACTCCGCGGCCTGGACGGGCTGGTCATCGACTCAGATGACCGGTCCTCCTGGGACGGAGTCGGAGCGGGACGAGAGATCGCGCGCACGCAGCCGGAGACCGGTGCCGCCGAAGCCACGGATGCCCGTGCCCGGGGCGGCGGGGGACACAGCGGTCCCCTGGATCTCGCCGGAGATGGGTGCCAGGAACGGCAGCGCGATCGCGCCGACGCCGAACTCGTCGAAGTTGTTCTTCACAGCACCACACCTCCTTCTCGTCATCGGGCCGCCGCCGCTTCGCGCAGCACGGCCTTCCAGCAGGACTCGTTCACCGTAGAGGGGCCCTCGCGGGCGGCACAACCGATTTATCGAGAGTTTTTTCCACGAGTTCTCCCGGGTCCCCCGATCGGCCGATCAGCCGGCCGCCGCCGCCTCGCCCGCCGCGGGCCGGCGACCGGCGACGATGGCCAGCAGGTCGGGCCCGTAGCGGTCGATCTTGGCCGGGCCGATCCCCTGGACGCGGGCCAGCTCCGGGACGCTCGCCGGGCGCAGCTCGGCGATGGCGGACAGCGTCGCGTCGCCGAGAACCGTGTAGGCGGGCTTCGCGGTCGCCCGGGCCAGGTCGGCCCGCCAGGCGTGCAGGGCGGCCAGCAGCTCGGCGTCGACCTCGCCGGTCAGGCGTGGGACGGCGCTCGGCCGCCCGTCGCCGAACCGGGCGCGCCCCTCCTGCGGCCACAGGCCGTCGAGGAACCGCGAGCGCCGCCGGGTCGCCCGGCCGCCCGGGGTGCGGGACCGGCCGTAGGAGAGCTCGAGGTGCTGCCGGGCGCGGGTGATCCCGACGTAGAGCAGCCGGCGCTCCTCCGCGAGGTCGGCGGCGGTGTCGGCGGACGCCCACGGCACCAGGCCCTCGCTGAGGCCGGCGAGGAACACCGCGTCCCACTCCAGGCCCTTGGCGGCGTGCAGCGACGCGAGCGTGACGCCCTCGACGGTCGGGGCGTGCTGGGCGGCGGCGCGCTCGTCCAGGTCGGCGATGAGGTCCTGCACCGTCGCGCGGGTGCCCGCGCGCTCCGCCGCCGCGGCCAGGTCGTCCGCGAGGGTCACCAGCGCGTGCAGCGTGTCCCAGCGCTCGCGCGAGGCGCCGCGGGCCGCGGGCGGCTCGTCCGTCCAGCCCGCCGACCGCAGCGCGTCCCGGACGGTCTCGGTCATCGGCACGTCGGCCTCGGCCGCCACCGCGGCGCCGCGCAGCCGGACGATCGCGTCGCGGACCTCCTTGCGCTGGAAGAACCGCTCCCCGCCGCGCAGGACGTAGCCGATGCCCTGGTGCGCGAGCGCCTGCTCGAACGCCTCGGACTGCGCGTTGGTCCGGTACAGCACGGCGATCTCGCTGGGTCGGGTGCCCGCCGCGATCAGCCGGCCGATCCGGGTCGCGACCCCGGCGGCCTCCGCCTCGTCGTCGTCGTAGACGGCGAACCGCACGGGCCCGGCGGACGGGCGCTGCGCGATGAGCTCGAGCGGCTCCCAGCGGGCCGCCCGGTCCTTCGGGGCGCGGCGCAGCACCTCGTTCGCGAGGCCCACGACCTGCGGGGTCGACCGGTAGTCGCGCACCAGCCGGACGACCTGCGCCTCGGGGTGCTCGGCGGTGAACCGGGTCAGGTAGTGCGGCGTCGCGCCGGCGAACGAGTAGATGGTCTGGCTCGGGTCGCCCACCACGCACAGCTCGTCGCGGCCGCCGAGCCACTGGTCGAGCAGGAACTTCTGCAGCGGGGAGATGTCCTGGTACTCGTCGACGACGAACCGGCGGTACTGGTGCCGGATCTCGTCCGCGACGGCGCGGTTCTCGACCAGCATCCCCGACAGCAGCCAGAGGATGTCCTCCATGTCCATGACGCCGCGCGCGTCCTTGGCGTCCTCGTACGCCGTGATGAGCCGGGCGACGACGTGGTGGTCGTGGCCGGCGGGCGCGGGGCGGTCGGCCGCCGCGGCGGCGCGCACGTAGTCCTCGGCCGTGATCCGGGAGACCTTCGCCCACTCGATCTCGGACGCGAGGTCGCGGACCGACACCCGGTCGACGGACAGGCCCAGCCGGTGGCAGGCGTCCGCGACGACCGGCGCCTTCTGGGCGAGGACCTGGGGCGAGGGGCCGCCGACGACCTTCGGCCAGAAGTACCGCAGCTGGCGCAGCGCGGCCGAGTGGAACGTCCGCGCCTGGACCCCCGCCACGCCGAGGTCGCGCAGGCGGGTGCGCATCTCCCCCGCCGCGCGGGCGGTGAACGTCACGGCGAGCACGCTGGTCGGGGCGTAGACGCCCGTCCGCACGCCGTAGGCGATCCGGTGCGTGATCGCGCGGGTCTTGCCGGTCCCCGCCCCGGCCAGGACGCACACCGGCCCGGTGAGGGCGCGCGCGACCTCCCGCTGGTCCGGGTCGAGGGCGTCGAGGAGGTCGTCGGCAGGCATCGCCGTCGATCCTCGCACCTCCCGCCGACACGCCGGGACCGCCGTCCCCAGGGGTGCGTGCGCGCGGTCCCGGACGCGTCCGGGATGATCCTGCGAGCGCCGGGCGTTCAGACCGGTGACGCGACACCGACCATGCGAAGGCAGACGATGACGACCACGCAGGACCTGCCCGCCGAGGGCACCGTGACGATGTACTCGACGACCTGGTGCGGCTACTGCCGCCGCCTGAAGACGCAGCTCGACTCCGCGGGCATCGCGTACACCGAGGTCGACATCGAGCAGCTGCCGGACGCCGCGGCGTTCGTGGAGCAGGTGAACGGCGGCAACCAGACCGTGCCGACCGTGCTGTTCCCCGACGGCTCCGCGGCCACGAACCCGTCGCTGGTGCAGGTCCGCGAGCGCCTCGGCGCCTGACCGCGCGCGACGACCCGCTGCGCCCCGCAGCACCCGGACCCGAGGGCCCGCCCGGCACCGCGCCGCTCAGCGCGTGCCGAGCGGGCCCTCGTCCGCGGGGGCGGGCGCGGCGCGCCGGCCCTGGCGCCGGGTGGCCGGGGGCT
>NZ_JAGXJG010000638.1:0-232 GCF_019091725.1 Cellulomonas sp. GbtcB1
CCAGCGCCTTGACCAGGCTCGCCTCCGTGTAGCGCGGCGGCGGGGACGTGCGGTGGCCATCGGCCGTGAGGTCCGACTCCGTGGCCGGGTCGCCCTCGGCCATCTGCGGCAGCCGGGTCTCCTTGGCGCCCTCGGCGGCCTTGCCCTCGGCGTCCCAGGCGTATCGGTCGGCGTCCCGGCCCTCCTCGTACGCGGCGAGGGAGCCGCGGAACGAGATGGAGGTGCCGGGCGC
>NZ_JAGXJG010000639.1:0-232 GCF_019091725.1 Cellulomonas sp. GbtcB1
GAGGCGGGGCTCGACCCAGCCGACCACGTCGGCGGCGATGTCGAGGGCGCAGCCGGGCCCGGGCTCGACCGCGAGCCGCGCGGTGCGGCCGGTGCGGGCGGCCAGGTCGCGCAGCCCCGCGGGGACCGCGGCGAGGGCGGCGGTGGCCGCGGCGTCGTCGTCGGGGGGCCACGGCTCGCGCCCGGCGAGCGGGGGGGTCGGGATGGGGCCGGCGGCGCCGTCTGCCGGCGGG
>NZ_JAGXJG010000640.1:0-232 GCF_019091725.1 Cellulomonas sp. GbtcB1
ACGAGGACCGGGTGGACGCGGGGTGGGTCCGGGATGCCGCTCCCAAGGCGCGCCTTGACCCGCGGGAGGGGGGACGCCCGCTCGGCGATCCGCGTGCCGGGGGTGCCGAACTCGTAGCCGTACTGGTCGTAGTCCTTCTCGAACCACCCCGCGCCGAACCCCAGGATAAGGCGGCCGCCGCTCATGTGGGCGACCGGGCGGGCCATGGCGGCCAGCGGCGCGGGCGTCCGGT
>NZ_JAGXJG010000641.1:0-232 GCF_019091725.1 Cellulomonas sp. GbtcB1
CCCTTCGACGCGCGGCGCACGCACCGGAACACGCCCGTGAGGCTGACGGCGAGCACCTGCAGGAAGCCGCCGTCCGACATCCGCATGAGCAGGCCGTCGCGGGGCACGCCGGCGTTGGCCACCAGGACCTCGACGGGGCCGTGCTGGGGCTCGACCTCGGCGAACGCGGCGTCGACGGACGCGGTGGCGGTGACGTCGCCGGTCAGCGCCAGGACGCCGACGGGGGCGCCGC
>NZ_JAGXJG010000642.1:0-232 GCF_019091725.1 Cellulomonas sp. GbtcB1
GGAACTGCGTGCCGTCCCGGAAGGAGGGCTCCAGGGCGAGCGCCTGCTCGTAGGCGGTGGCCGCGTCGGCGGTGGGCTCCACGGCGCGGGCGCGCAGGTCGTCCGCGTGCTCGGTCTCCGGCACCTCGTGGTAGGTCTGCACGTCCTCGGGCACGTCGCCGGTCGCGGCGCGCAGCAGGTCCGCGCCGTGGTCGGGGACCTCGACCAGCATCTCGTAGCCGCTGCCCGCCTC
>NZ_JAGXJG010000643.1:0-232 GCF_019091725.1 Cellulomonas sp. GbtcB1
GGATCGTCGCGGACACCCTGCTGGTGTCCTCGGTGATGATCGCCGACTTCTACGTCACGATGGGCACGATGGTCGCCGACGGCGGCGAGGCGGGCCAGCTCGACAAGGAGGGCAACCCGCCCCGCACCCGGACGATCCTGGTCGTCGACTCGATCGCCGCGGTCGCCGGCGGTGCCGCCTCGGTGTCGCCGAACCACTCGTACGTTGTGTCCGCGGCGGCGGTCGGGGAGGG
>NZ_JAGXJG010000644.1:0-232 GCF_019091725.1 Cellulomonas sp. GbtcB1
TGGAAGTCCGGCGACCGCGCGAGCTTGGCGGTGCCGAGCGCGCTGTCGCCCTCGACGCAGAACAGCTCGCTGCGCGACCCGTCGTCGCTGCGGCAGGCGGCGAGCTTCGCGGGCAGGGACGAGGACTCCAGCGCCGTCTTCCGGCGGGAGCTCTCCTTCTGCTTGCGCGCCGAGACGCGGGCACGCATCTCCCCCTCGACCTTGTCGAGCAGCGCGGCCGACTGGGCCTTGT
>NZ_JAGXJG010000645.1:0-232 GCF_019091725.1 Cellulomonas sp. GbtcB1
CGTCGGACACCAGGCTCGACTCCCCGTCCCACCTGCTGACGCCCGTATCGGCCAACGGGGCGGGGTCCGCTGCCGGCCGCTCGGTGGCCTGCACGCCCGGCGTCACCGGCGGGTTCGCCGTGCTCGGCACGCCCGGGTCCGGCGTCTCGCGCGGGTCCGGTTCCGGGGCCGGCTCCGGTGCGGACGTGGTCGGGTCCGGCGCCGGGGGCCGGGGGTCGGGGCCGCTCCCGTC
>NZ_JAGXJG010000646.1:0-232 GCF_019091725.1 Cellulomonas sp. GbtcB1
GTACGTGGCGGCGGCGCACGTGCTTGGCCAGCGCGGCGGGTTCGCCGGCCGCCGGCCGCGCGCCGTGGGCGGCCGCGCCCCGCGCCCCTCGGGCGAGTTCCTGTCCGCCGCGGTGGCCGCGGGCCTGGCGAGCGCGGGGGTGGACGTGCTGAACGTCGGCGTGCTGCCAACGCCCGCGATCGCGCACCTGAGGGGTGCGCTGGACGTCGACCTCGGCGTCGTGCTGTCGGCC
>NZ_JAGXJG010000647.1:0-232 GCF_019091725.1 Cellulomonas sp. GbtcB1
GTGATCCACGCCACAGTCGGGCGGCGTGTCGTGCCACGATCCGCGTCTTCCCGGGGGAAGGTCACGAATCGGCACCGGTCATCCGGTGGGACATGCACGACACGCGGCGGACACATGGGGCGCATACCTCCACGGCCACACACCGCCGGTGGCACCACCCCGGCTTCCGGCCGGGGCGCCCGGCAGGCAGTACTCACCGACAGGAGTACCACGCATGATTCGTACGACACAT
>NZ_JAGXJG010000066.1:0-22256 GCF_019091725.1 Cellulomonas sp. GbtcB1
CCGACGCGCACCGCCGGGCCTGGCACGCGGCCCCCGCCGCCGGCCCCGCGGTCGCCGCCGGCCCCGCGCCCGCCGCCGCGGCGCACCCCCTGACCCGCCTGACCGACGCCCTGCACGACGCCGACCCGAGGACGGACCGATGACCGACCCCACCGCCGAGCCGACCCCCCGCCCGGGGGACAGCCCCGAGGTGGCCGCCGTGTTCCGCCGCGCCCTGCACGACATGATCTGGCTGGTCGCCGGCGTCACCGTCGTCGGCGTGGCCGTGGGCTGGCTCGTCGCCGGCCTGCCCGGGGTGTGGGGCGCGCTGATCGGCGCCGCCATCGCCCTGGTGTTCTCGGGGACCACGACGCTGTCGATGCTCAAGACCGACACCGCCGCCCCGGGCCGGATGATGGCCGTTATCATGGGCACCTGGCTGGGCAAGCTCGTGGTCGTGATCGTGGTGCTCGCGGTCCTGCGAGGCATGGACTTCTACGACCGGTACGTGCTGGCCGTGGTGGTCGCGGTGGCCGTCATCGGGTCCGCGCTGCTCGACTACCGGGCGGTGTCGCGGGGCAGGGTGCCTTACGTGTCCCCTACAGGTGCTAGGCCCAAGGTCCCGAATGGGGACGAGCCGGACGGGTCCGGCCGTTCCGTAGGCTAGGCTTCCAGCCGAACCACCCACGACGGCCGGGTCCCGGCGCGGTGACCCGCACCTCGAGGCACCCGACGCCGCGAGCCTTCGACCTACAGGAGACTGCTCTGTCCAGCCTTGCGACGATCCTGCCGCTCGCTGCCGAAGGCGAGTCCGGGTTCCACAAGCCGTCGATCGCCGAGTTCTTCCCTCCCGCCATCTGGTTCGAGGGCACGATCTTCGAGATCAACCGCATCCAGGTCGTGCGCTTCGTCGCCGTCGCGGTGCTGCTGACCGTCATGGTCATCGCCGCGCGCCGGGCCCGCCTGGTGCCGCGCCGCGGCCAGAACATGGCCGAGATGCTGCTCGACTTCGTCCGGATCAACGTCGCCCAGGACATCCTCGGCAAGGAGAAGGCACCGAAGTACGTCGCGCTCCTGACGACGATCTTCTTCGCGATCTTCGCCTTCAACATCACGGGCGTGATCCCGTTCCTCAACATCGCGGGCACCTCGCTGATCGGCCTGCCCGTCATGCTGGCCCTCTGGGTCTACGTGATGTACCTGGGCGCCGGCGTCAAGGCGCACGGCGTGGGCGGGTTCCTCAAGACCAGCCTGTTCCCCCCGGGCGTGCCGTGGCCGCTGTACATCCTGCTGGCGCCGGTGGAGTTCCTGCAGGTGTTCGTCCTGCGGCCCGTCACGCTGGCGATCCGGCTCATGGCCAACATGGTCGCCGGGCACCTCATGCTGGTGCTCTGCTTCTCGGCCACCCAGTTCCTGCTGTTCGAGGCGAGCGGCGGCCTGAAGCCCTTCGGCGCGCTCACCCTCGCGGGCGGCTTCGCGATCACCCTGTTCGAGGTGTTCGTCGCCGCGCTGCAGGCCTACATCTTCGTCGTCCTGACGGCCGTGTACCTGAGCCAGTCCATCGAGGACGAGCACTGACCTGATCTGACCAGCACCACCCCACGAGGGCCGCGACGGGCCCTCGTCACCACACGACCGCCGTCCGACCGGCCGGCGGCCAAACGGAAGGAACGAGCACAGCGTGTCTCTTCTCGCGGACCCCAGCGTCATCCTTGCGGCCGAGAACGCCATCTCGGGCAACATCGCGACCGTCGGCTACGGCCTCGCGGTTCTCGGCCCGGGCATCGGCCTCGGCATCCTGATCGGCAAGACCGTCGAGGGCATGGCGCGCCAGCCCGAGGTCGCCGGCCAGCTCCGGACCACCATGTTCATCGGCATCGGCTTCGTCGAGGTGCTCGGCCTCCTCGGCCTGATCACCGGCTTCCTCTTCTCGTGATCGCAGCCGCGCTCCCCGCGGCGAGCGTCCTGGCCGCGGAGACCGAAGAGGTCGAGGGCTGGCGCCTGCTCATCCCCGCCGGCTACGACATCCTGTGGTCGTCGGTCGTGCTGATCGTGATCGGCGTCGTCTTCTACAAGCTCGTGCTGCCGAAGTTCCAGGCGGTGCTCGACGAGCGGACCGAGAAGATCGAGGGCGGGCTCGCGAAGGCCGCCAGCGCCCAGGAGGAGGCTGCCGCCGCGAAGGCGGAGTACGAGCAGCAGCTCCAGGACGCCCGCGCCGAGGCGGCGCGCATCCGCGAGGAGGCGCGCTCCGAGGCCGGCCAGATCGTCGCCGAGGCGCGCGAGAAGGCCTCGGCCGAGGCGTCGCGCATCGCCGAGACGGCCCAGCGCCAGATCGAGGCCGAGCGCCAGCAGGCCGCCGTGTCGCTCCGTGCGGACGTCGGCTCGCTGGCCACCGAGCTCGCGTCGAAGATCGTCGGCGAGTCGCTCGCGGACGAGGCGCGTCGTTCGCGCGTCGTCGAGCGGTTCCTGGACGAGCTGGACGCGCAGACCACCGCCACCGCGGGTAAGGGGAACTGATGCGAGGGACGAGCCGGGCGTCGCTGGCCGCCGCGGAGGGCCGGTTCGAGCCGGTGCTGCGGACGGCCGGCGCCGAGGGGCTGCTGCTCGGCGAGCAGCTGTTCGCGCTGGTCGACGCGCTGGACTCGTCCGGCTCGCTGCGGCGCACCCTCACCGACCCGTCGGCCGACGGCGAGGCGAAGGCCGCGCTCGTGGCCCGGCTGCTCGCCGGCGCCGACCCCCGCGTGGCCGAGGCCGCGCAGGGGCTGGTGCGGGCGCGGTGGTCCGAGGAGGACGACCTCGCCGACGCGACCGAGCACCTGGCCTTCTCGGCCGTGCTCGCGTCGGCGGAGGCGGACGGCACGATCGAGCAGGTCCAGGAGGAGCTGTTCCGGATCGGCCGCGCGCTCGCCGGGCAGCGCGAGGTGCGCCGCCGGCTGTACGACGACACGCTGCACGCCCAGGTGCGCGGCGAGCTCGTCGACCGGCTGACGGCCGGGACCGGTGCGACGGCGACCCGCGTGCTCGCGCGCCGGGCGGCCGTGGCGCCGCGCGGCCGCCGGTACGTCGCGACCCTCGGGCACCTCGGCGACCTGATCGCCGAGCGCCGGAGCCGCACGGTCGCCACGGTCACGACCGCGGCCGACCTGGGTCCCGCCCAGCGGGCGCGGCTCGCGGAGATCCTCGGCCGCGCCTACGGGCGCGAGATCCAGGTGCAGGTCCTGGTGGACCCGCACGTCCTGGGCGGCCTGCGCGTGCAGGTCGGCCCCGAGGTGATCGACGCGACCGTGCTCGCACGGCTGGCGGACGCACGCCGACGACTTGCCAGCTGACCGGGCCCGACGGCCCGACCCGACCACCCACGTGGGAGCGCACGCCGCGGGCGTGCTGCACGACAGGAGAGATGCCATGAGCGAGCTGCAGATCCGGCCGGAGGACATCCGCGCCGCGCTGGACAGCTTCGTCACGACGTACGAGCCCACCGGCGCCGCCGCCGAGGAGGTCGGGCGGGTCACCCTGGCCGGCGACGGGATCGCCCGGGTCGAGGGCCTGCCGGGCGCGATGGCCAACGAGCTGCTCCGCTTCGAGGACGGCACGCTGGGCCTCGCGCTCAACCTCGACGTCCGCGAGATCGGCGTCATCGTCCTCGGCGAGTTCACCGGCATCGAGGAGGGTCAGGAGGTCCGCCGCACGGGCGAGGTCCTGTCCGTCCCGGTGGGCGACGCCTTCCTCGGCCGCGTGGTCGACCCGCTGGGTCAGCCGATCGACGGCCTGGGCGAGATCGTCTCCGAGGGCCGCCGCGCGCTCGAGCTCCAGGCCCCGGGCGTCATGGCCCGCAAGTCGGTGCACGAGCCGCTGCAGACCGGCATCAAGGCGATCGACTCGATGATCCCGATCGGCCGCGGCCAGCGGCAGCTCGTCATCGGCGACCGCCAAACCGGCAAGACGGCCATCGCGATCGACACGATCCTCAACCAGAAGGCCAACTGGGAGACCGGCGACCCGGAGCAGCAGGTCCGCTGCATCTACGTCGCCATCGGCCAGAAGGGCTCCACCATCGCCGCCGTCCGCGGCGCCCTGGAGGAGGCCGGCGCCCTGGAGTACACGACGATCGTCGCGGCTCCGGCGTCCGACCCGGCCGGCTTCAAGTACCTCGCGCCCTACACCGGCTCGGCCATCGGCCAGCACTGGATGTACGGCGGCAAGCACGTCCTCATCGTGTTCGACGACCTGTCGAAGCAGGCCGAGGCGTACCGCGCCGTGTCCCTGCTGCTGCGCCGCCCGCCGGGCCGCGAGGCGTACCCGGGCGACGTGTTCTACCTGCACTCCCGCCTGCTGGAGCGTTGCGCGAAGCTGTCCGACGAGCTCGGTGGCGGCTCGATGACCGGCCTGCCGTTCATCGAGACCAAGGCCAACGACGTCTCGGCGTACATCCCGACCAACGTCATCTCCATCACGGACGGCCAGATCTTCCTGCAGTCCGACCTGTTCAACGCGGACCAG
This sequence comes from Cellulomonas sp. GbtcB1, assembly GCF_019091725.1. NCBI lineage: Bacteria > Bacillati > Actinomycetota > Actinomycetes > Micrococcales > Cellulomonadaceae > Cellulomonas > Cellulomonas sp. GbtcB1. The sequence goes on from NZ_JAGXJG010000066.1 coordinate 4,480, forward strand.
CGCCCCGCCGTCGACGTCGGCATCTCGGTGTCCCGCGTCGGTGGTGCCGCGCAGGTCAAGGCGATGAAGCAGGTCTCGGGCACGCTGAAGCTCGACCTGGCGCAGTACCGGTCGCTCGAGGCGTTCGCGATGTTCGCGTCCGACCTGGACGCCGCGTCCCGCGCGCAGCTGACCCGTGGCGCCCGCCTGATGGAGCTGCTCAAGCAGCCCCAGTACTCGCCGTTCCCGGTCGAGGAGCAGGTGGCGTCGATCTGGGCCGGCACCAAGGGCAAGCTGGACGACGTCCCGGTCGAGGACGTCCGCCGGTTCGAGTCCGAGCTGCTGGACCACCTGCGCCGCAACACGGACGTGCTCAGCACGATCGCGAGCACGGGCAAGCTCGGCGACGACCTGGAGGCCAAGCTCGCCTCCGCCGTCGACGAGTTCCGCCACGGCTTCCTCAAGGGCGACGGCACGCCGCTGGTCGGCGCCGAGCAGCCCGAGGACGAGACGCCGGTCGAGCAGGAGCAGATCGTCCGGCAGAAGAAGGCCTGACGCGTGGCCGGACAGCAGCGGGTCTACCGGCAGCGGATCAGGTCGACCCAGTCGCTGAAGAAGATGTTCCGCGCGCAGGAGCTGATCGCGGCGTCCCGGATCGGGCGCGCCCGCGACCGGATGGCGGCGGCGTCGCCGTACGCCCGGGCGATCACCCGGGCCGTCTCGGCGGTCGCGACGCACTCGGACGTCTCGCACCCGCTGCTGGCGGAGCGCGACGACACGAACCGCGTCGCCGTGCTGCTCATCGCGTCGGACCGCGGCATGGCGGGCGCCTACTCGGCGTCCGTCATCCGCGAGACCGAGCGGCTGGTCGAGCGGCTCGAGGGCGAGGGCAAGGAGGTCGCGCTGTACATCAGCGGCCGCCGCGCCGAGTCCTACTACCGGTTCCGGCAGCGTGAGCTGGCGGCGGTGTGGACCGGGCAGTCCGACGCCCCGACGTCCGAGCTGGCCGAGGAGATCGCGAGCACGCTGCTCGCGGCCTTCGACGCCGACCCGGCCGACGGCGGGGTGGGGGAGCTGCACATCGTGTCGACGCAGTTCGTCAACATGGTGAGCCAGCGCCCGCAGGTCATCCGGATGCTGCCGCTCGAGGTCGTCGAGGGCGTCGCCCCCGCCGGCGAGCACGAGGCGCTCCCGCTGTACGACTTCGAGCCCGACGCGGCCGAGGTGCTGGACGCGCTGCTCCCGCGGTACGTGCGCACCCGGATCTTCGCCTGCCTGCTGCAGGCGGCGGCGTCCGAGCTCGCGGCGCGGCAGCGCGCGATGCACACCGCGACGGAGAACGCCGAGGACCTCATCCGCACGTACACGCGGCTGGCGAACCAGGCCCGCCAGGCCGAGATCACCCAGGAGATCAGCGAGATCGTGTCGGGCGCCGACGCGCTCGCCTCCTGAACCGCCCGACCGCACGACCCGAACCAGCCCGCCGGACACCGGCGGACGACCGAAGGCAGGCAGACATGACCGCGACCACCGTCGACGCGAAGGACACCACGGCCACGCCCGGCGTGGGCCGCGTCGCCCGTGTGATCGGGCCCGTCGTGGACATCGAGTTCCCCGCGGACCAGATCCCGGACATCTACAACGCGCTGACCGTCCACATCGACCTGTCCTCGCAGGGCGAGGGCGAGGAGTCCGGCGGGTTCACGATGACGCTCGAGGTCGCGCAGCACCTCGGCGACTCGCTCGTCCGCGCCATCGCGCTGAAGCCGACCGACGGCCTCGTCCGCGGCGCCCAGGTCACCGACACCGGCGCGCCGATCTCGGTGCCCGTCGGCGACGTCACCAAGGGCCACGTGTTCAACGTGACCGGCGAGGTGCTCAACCTCGGCGAGGGCGAGAAGCTCGAGATCACCGAGCGCTGGCCGATCCACCGCAAGGCCCCGGCCTTCGACCAGCTCGAGTCGAAGACCCAGATGTTCGAGACCGGCATCAAGGTCATCGACCTGCTCACCCCGTACGTCCAGGGCGGCAAGATCGGCCTGTTCGGCGGCGCGGGCGTCGGCAAGACGGTCCTCATCCAGGAGATGATCCAGCGCGTCGCGCAGGACCACGGCGGTGTGTCGGTGTTCGCCGGCGTCGGCGAGCGCACCCGTGAGGGCAACGACCTCATCGTCGAGATGGAGGAGGCGGGCGTCTTCGACAAGACCGCCCTCGTCTTCGGCCAGATGGACGAGCCGCCGGGCACGCGTCTGCGCGTCGCCCTGTCGGCCCTGACGATGGCGGAGTACTTCCGCGACGTCGCCAAGCAGGACGTGCTGCTCTTCATCGACAACATCTTCCGGTTCACCCAGGCCGGCTCCGAGGTCTCCACGCTGCTCGGCCGCATGCCGTCCGCGGTGGGCTACCAGCCGAACCTCGCGGACGAGATGGGCCTCCTGCAGGAGCGCATCACCTCGACCCGCGGCCACTCGATCACCTCGCTGCAGGCGATCTACGTGCCGGCCGACGACTACACCGACCCGGCCCCGGCCACGACGTTCGCGCACCTCGACGCGACGACGGAGCTCTCCCGCGAGATCGCGTCCCGCGGTCTGTACCCCGCGGTGGACCCGCTGGCGTCGACGTCCCGCATCCTCGACCCGCGGTACGTGGGCCAGGAGCACTACGACGTCGCCACCCGCGTGAAGTCGATCCTGCAGCGCAACAAGGAGCTCCAGGACATCATCGCGATCCTCGGTGTCGACGAGCTGTCGGAGGAGGACAAGACTGTCGTCGCGCGCGCCCGCCGCATCCAGCAGTTCCTCTCGCAGAACACCTACATGGCGGAGAAGTTCACCGGCGTCGTGGGCTCCACGGTCCCGGTGTCCGAGACCGTCGAGGCGTTCGCGAAGATCGCCGACGGCGAGTTCGACCACATCGCCGAGCAGGCCTTCTTCAACATCGGCGGCCTCGAGGACCTCGAGCGCAACTGGGCCCGCATCCAGAAGGAGTACGGCGTCTGACGCAGGCGTCGCCCGCTCCACCCGCACCACCCTCGATCCACCCCCTTCCAGGAGGTTCTCGTCCCATGGCCCAGCTCGAGGTCGACCTCGTCGACACCGACGGCACCATCTGGTCCGGCGACGCGCGTCAGGTGAGCGCGCCCGCCTCGGACGGCGAGATCGGCATCCTGGCCGGGCACACCCCGGTCCTCTCCGTGCTCCGGCGCGGAGAGGTCCGGGTGATCGAGGCCGGCGGGTCCGTCCACCGGTGGACCGTCGAGGGGGGCTTCCTCTCCGTCGACGGCGACCAGGTGACCGTCGTCGTCGACGCGGCCGAGGCGGTGGCCTCCGGCACGTCCGGCCGCTGACGTCGGCGGGCAGGCCGTGACCGGGCACCAGATCGCGTTCCTCGCGCTGCTGCTCGTCGTGGCCGCGCTGGTGGTCGTGGGCCTCGGGCTGTCCCGGTGGAGCAGCCTCACCCGGCGGGTGGGGTCGTTCCGCTGCTCGCTGCGGGTCGGCTCCCGCTGGTCCCGCGGCATCGCGCACTACGGCGCCCGGCACCTGTACTGGTGGCGGCTGCGCTCGCTCGCCCCGCGCCCCGGCCAGGTCTGGCCGCGCGGCGGCATGGAGGTGCTGGAGCGCACCGCGGTGGACGCTACGGTGGTCGGCGGGCCGTACCTGGTCCGCTGCCGGGTGCCGGGCCCCGCCGGCGCCGAGGAGGTCGAGCTCCTCATGACGCCCGAGGCGTACGCCGGGCTGACGTCCTGGCTCGAGGCCGCCCCGCCGGTGCCGCACCACGTGATCTGACCGTCGTAAGGACTCCCATGCGCCTGCTCGTCGCGCGCTGCTCGGCCCGGTACAGCGGCCGGCTGAACGCGCACCTGCCCCTCGCGACCCGGTTGGTCGTGGTCAAGGCGGACGGCTCGGTGCTGCTGCACTCCGACGGCGGCTCGTACAAGCCGCTGAACTGGATGAGCCCGCCGTGCACGCTGCGCACCGAGGACGCCGCGGGCGAGGCGCTCGAGCGCGGCGTCGCCCAGGTGTGGACCGTGCAGCACACCAAGAGCGACGACCGGCTGGTCATCGAGGTGCACGAGGTGCTGCACGACTCCGACCACGACCTGGGCGTCGACCCCGGTCTGATCAAGGACGGCGTCGAGGCGCACCTGCAGGAGCTGATGGCCGCGCAGATCGACGTGCTCGGCGCGGGTCACACGCTGGTGCGCCGGGAGTTCCCGACCGCGATCGGCCCGGTCGACATCCTCGCGAAGGACGCCGCCGGCGCCACGGTGGCGGTCGAGATCAAGCGCCGCGGCGACATCGACGGCGTCGAGCAGCTGACCCGGTACCTGGAGCTGCTGAACCGCGACCCGCTGCTCGCGCCCGTGCGGGGCGTGTTCGCGGCGCAGGAGATCAAGCCGCAGGCGCGGGTGCTCGCGACGGACCGCGGGATCGCCTGCCTGGTGCTGGACTACGACGCGATGCGCGGCGTCGACGACGTGGACTCCCGGCTGTTCTGACGGGGTTCCCTCTCGAGTGGAGCGTTCTGCCGGGCACGCCGGGGCGTGTCGGGCGAGACACTCCACTCGTCGCCACTCCGGGGGCCCCGCGGGATGCCGGACGTGCGCCATGATGGGCCCGTGACCACCGCCGACACCGCCCCCGCCGACGTCGTCCTGCGCGGAGAGGTGGTGACGCCCTCCGAGGTCCTGCCCGACGGGGCCGTCGTGCTCGCCGAGGGCCGCATCGCCTGGGTCGGGCCCGCCGCGCAGGTGCCCGGGCGCTGGGCCGACGAGGTCCCGCCCGCGCCGGCCCCCGGGACGACCCTGCTCCCCGGGCTCGTCGACCTGCACGACCACGGCGGCGGCGGGTCGAGCTTCCCGGACGCGACGTCCCGCGACGAGGCCCTGGTCGCCGTCCGCGAGCACCTGCGGCACGGCACGACGAGCCTGGTCGCCTCGCTGGTCACCGCGCCCCGGGACGTGCTGCTGGCGCGCGCGGCGCTGCTCGCCGACCTGGTGGAGTCCGGCGACCTGGTCGGCGTCCACGCGGAGGGGCCGTTCCTGTCGGTCGACCGGTGCGGGGCGCAGAACCCGGCGGACATGCTGGCCGGCGACCCCGGGCTCGTCGCGGACCTGGTGGCCGCGGCGCGGGGGCACCTGGTGACGATGACGGTCGCCCCGGAGGTCCCGGGGGTGGCGGACGGCACGGGGGCCGCGGGGGCCGGCGACGGCGCGGACGTGCTGGCCGCGCTGGTGCGCGGGGGCGTCGTGCCGTCGATCGGGCACACGGACGCCGCGTCGGAGCAGGTGGACGTCGCGGTGCACCGGGCGCGGGCGCTGCTGACGGGCCGGGTCGGGGCGCCCGGGCGGTCGCCGCGGCCCACCGCCACGCACCTGTTCAACGGCATGCGCCCGCTGCACCACCGCGACCCCGGCCCGATCGCCGCGTGCCTGGCCGCCGCCGCGCGCGGGGACCTGGTGGTCGAGCTGGTCGCGGACGGCACCCACCTCGCGGACGGCACCGTGCGGGCCGTCTTCGACCTGGTCGGGCCCGGCTCGATCGCGCTGGTCACCGACGCGATGGCCGCCGCGGGCATGGCGGACGGCGACTACCGGCTCGGGCCGATGGCGGTCCGGGTGGGCGACGGGGTGGCGCGGATCCTGGGCGACGACGGCTCCGCCGGCGCGATCGCCGGCGGGACGGCGCACCTGCTCGACGTGGTGCGGACCGTGGTCGGCGCGGGGATCGGGCTGGTGGCGGCGGTGCGCGCCGCGGCGACGACTCCCGCGGAGGTCCTGGGTCGGCCCGACCTGGGCGCGCTGGCGGTCGGGCGGCGGGCGGACGTGGTCGTGACGGACGAGGACCTGGCGCCGGTCGCCGTGTACCGCGCGGGGCGACTGGTCACGGCCTGAGCGGGGCCGCGGGCCGGTCGCCCGGCCCGTGTGCCCACGCGGCCTACGCCTCCCGGCCCCGCCTACGCTTCCGGGCCCCGCCCACGGCGATCGCGTGCGGCCGCGCCGGAAGCCGTAGGCGGGCGCAGGCTCAGCCCGCGCGCGTCCCGGCGGGCGCCGTCACGCTGCCGTGGTCGGTGTAGGCGGGAGAGACCAGGCGGGTCTCCGCCGTGTCCTCGCCGGACAGGCGGGCCATCACCATCTCGACCGCGATCCGGCCGATCCGCTCGCCCGGCACCTCGATGAGCGACACCGGCACGGGCAGCCCCGCGGCCATCTCCGCCGGGCTGACGGCCACGATCGACAGGTCGTCCGGCACGCGCAGCCCGCGCTCGGCCGCCCGGGCCAGCAGCCCGCCGAGGGCCGCCTCGTTGTGCACGACGAGACCCGTGGTGCCCGGGTGCTGCGCGAGCACCGCGTCCAGCGCGGCGGCGCCGCCGGAGAAGGTCGGCTCGGCGGGCACGACCGCGGCCTCGACCCCGGCCGCGGCGGCCTGCTCCAGCACGCCCTGCCGCATGCGCACGGCGTAGTTGGCACGGTGGTCGAGCCGGTCCTGGGACGCCCCGACCAGGACGAGCCGGCGGTGGCCGTGCCCGGCGAGCTCGCGGACCGCCAGCCGACCCGCCCCCGCGAAGTCGAGGTCGACGCAGCTGAGCCCGGTGGTGTCGTCGGGGACGCCGATGAGGATGCTCGGCAGCGCCAGCGCGCGCAGCGCGGGGAGCCGGGCGTCCTCGGACTCGATGTCCATCACGATCAGGGCGTCGGCCGTCGAGCTCGCCGCGACCCGGTCGATGCCCTGGGCGTCGTCCTGGGTGAGCACGAGGACGTCGTGGTCGTGCTCGCGCGCGGTGGTCACGACGCCGCCGACGAACTGCATGATGATCTGCACGTTGATCCCCGGCCGGAACGGCACCATCAGGGCGATCACGTTGCTGCGGCTCGACGCCAGGGCCCGGGCGCCGGCGTGCGGGCGGTACCCGAGCTCGGCGATGGCGCGCTGCACCCGGTCGCGGGTGGGGCCGGAGATCGTGCGCTTGCCGCTCAGCACGTAGCTGACGGTCGACACGGACACCCCCGCCGCGCGGGCCACGTCCCCGATGGTCGCCATCCGCCCAGGGTAGTGGGGGTGCGGGGTCCCTCGGCGCAGGTCGGGGCGCGGGTGCGTGCCGGTGCCCGGACGGGCCGTGGCGGCGTGCACGGGCGAAGCGCTTCGCGGTGTGCAAGCGGTTCGACGTGGGTGGCGAGGGCGAGTGCGTTGCCGCCGTGATTCGTCCTACGTGTACCGCGCGTTCGTGCCGTTTGACGTCCGGCACGGCACGTCAGCTAGTATCGAAGCGATTCGACAAGAGTTGTGACCGTTTCGAGACCCGAGGGGCTGGACGCCCTCGCGATCCCGGGCCTACAGTGACGACCGCGCGAAGCGCTTCGACACCTCACGGACGAGGTGCCGCCGAGACACTCGAGGGAGAGGTCCGCACGACGATGGTGACGATGCAGGACGTGGCACGCCGGGCCGGCGTCGCGCTGTCCACCGTGTCGGCCACCCTGACCGGCGCCCGCCCCGTGTCCGCCGCGACCCGCGCCCGGGTCGAGTCCGTGATGGACGAGCTCGGCTACCGCCCCAACGCCCTGGCCCGCGGCCTGGCCACGCGCCGCAGCCGGGTGCTCGCGCTGACCTACCCCGTCGCCGACTCCGGCCTCAGCCGCACCTCCGCCGAGTTCGTGCTCAGCGCGGCCGCGGTGGCCCAGGAGCGCGGCTACCAGCTGGTGCTCTGGCCGTTCGCGGCCGAGGACGCCGACGGGGTGCTCGACGTCGCGCGCCGCGGGCTCGCCGACGGCGTGCTCGTCATGGAGGTGCACGCCTGGGACGCCCGGGTCGCCGCCCTCCGGGGGGCCGGGGTCCCGGTGACGCTGATCGGCCGGACCGCGGACGAGGCGGACCCCGAGGTGCCGACCGTGGACGTCGACTTCGCCGCCACGCTCGCCGACGCGGTCGCGCACCTCGCGGGGCTCGGCCACACCCGGATCGCGTTCGTGAACCACGCGGAGCACCGGCTCGCCGAGGGCCACGGCCCGACCGTGCGCGCCGCCGCGGCCTACACCGCCGAGATGCTGGCCCGCGGCCTCGACCCCGTGCAGGTGTACGCGGAGGAGTCCGTGGCGGGCGGCCGGGCCGCGCTGGCCGGGCTGCTCGACGCGACCCCGGCGCCCACGGCGGTCATCACCATGAACGAGGACGCGACGTTCGGCGTGGCCGCCGAGCTCGCCGTCCGCCGCGTGGCCGTGCCCGCGGAGCTGTCCGTGCTCGCGGTGGTGTCGTCCCCGGCGGTCGCCGGGCAGACGGTGCCGCCGCTCACGACGCTGCACGCCCCCGGCGCGCAGCTCGGGCGGGCGGGCGTCGACGCCCTGCTCGCCCTCCTCGGCACCGGCGAGGTGCCCGCCCCCGTCCTGGAGCCGTGCCGGCTCGTGGACCTGGGCAGCACCGGCCCGGCGCCGCGCGGCGCCGACGCGGGTGCGCTCGCCGGGGCACGACCCCCTAGACCGATCGACCACGGGGCGCCGGCGACCGCCGGACCCCGACCAGCACAGCAGGAACTCGACGAGGAGGACGTGTGATGGCATCTCAGCGGAAGCGGTACGTGGCCGGCGCCCTGCCGCTCGCCCTGGCGGCGTGCGGCGGAGACAGCAGCGGCGGGGGCGGTGGCTCGGACGGCGACACGCTGACCGTCTGGCACTACGAGAACGACGACTCGGCGATGGGCCAGGCGTGGGCCAAGGCCATCGAGATCTTCGAGGACGAGAACCCGGACGTCACGGTGAACGTCGAGAACCAGACGTTCGAGCAGATCCAGAAGAACGCGAAGATCTTCCTCACCGGCGACGACGTGCCGGACGTCATGGAGTACAACAAGGGCAACGCGACCGCGGGCCAGCTCGCCTCGCAGGGCCTCATCACCCCGCTGACCGAGGAGGCCGACTCCCGCGGCTGGGCGGACACCCTGCCCGACTCGATCCAGACGACGGCCATGTACGACGAGCAGGGCCTCATGGGCTCCGGCGACTGGTACGGGGTGCCGAACTACGGCGAGTTCGTCGGCGTCTACTACAACCAGGACATGCTGGACGCGCAGGGCATCGCGCAGCCGACGACGTTCGACGAGTTCGAGGCCGCGCTCGCCACGTTCAAGGCCGCCGGCATCACCCCGCTCGCCGAGGCCGGCGCGGAGTACCCGCTCGGCCAGCTCTGGTACGAGCTGGTGCTGCACTACGGCGACCGCGACCTCATCGACGACTACCAGCTGTTCGCCGACGACGTGGACTTCCAGAACGAGGCGTTCACGCAGGCGACCGAGAAGCTCGACGAGTGGATCAAGGCCGGCTACATCGCGTCCGACTCGGCCGCGCTGACCGCCGAGGACATGGGCGTGTCGTTCATCAACGGCACCTACCCGATCATGGTCTCCGGCTCCTGGTGGTTCGGCCGCCTGGTCGAGGAGATCCCGTTCACCTGGACCCAGGCCCTGTTCCCGGACAACACCATGCACCCGGGCTCCTCCGGCAACCTGTGGGTCGTCCCGGAGAACGCCGCCAACAAGGACCTGGCGTACGAGTTCATCGACATCACGCTGCGCCCCGAGGTGCAGGAGATCCTCGGCCAGAAGGGCGGCCTGCCGGTCGCCGGCGACTCCTCGTCGATCACGGACGAGAAGACCAAGGAGATGACCGAGAACTTCGAGTCGATCCTCGACGAGGACGGCCTGGCGTTCTACCCCGACTGGCCGGTCCCGGGCTACTACGACGTGATCGTCAGCGAGCTGCAGTCGCTGGTGAACCAGTCGAAGTCCCCGTCGGAGGTGCTGGACGGCCTGTCCACCGCCTACCAGGACGGCAAGACGGACCTGCTCGAGGGCTGAGTCCCCACCCCCTGCCCGGGCCGGCGGTGCACGCCGCCGGCCCGGGCGCCCCACCTCGCGAGGAGCCGCTTTGACCACCGTCGACCGCGCCGCGCCGCCGCAGGAGCCGCGCACCCGCGGCACCCGCCGCGGCCGCCGTTCGCGCGACTGGGTCGGGTACCTGCCCTACCTGCTGCCCGGCCTGATCGCCTTCACCGTCGTCATCCTGATCCCGTTCGGGATGAACATCTGGTACAGCCTGCACAAGTGGAAGGGCGGCAACGCCCCGCTGCGCTGGTACGGGCTCGGCAACTACACCGACCTGCTCGCGGACGAGCAGTTCTGGACGTCGTTCCGGAACTCGATCGCGATGATCCTCGCGATGGTGGTGGTGCCGACGCTGATCGGCCTGCTGCTCGCGACCACGCTGTTCGACGTGCTCGGCAAGCGGTTCGGCCCGCGCGTGGCCTCGGTGCTCCGCGCCACCTACTACCTGCCGCAGATCCTGCCGGTCGCCGTCGCCGGCGTGCTGTGGAACTGGATCCTCAACTCCCAGACCGGCGCGGTCAACGTGATCCTGCGGGAGATCGGCGTCGCGAACCCGCCCAACTGGCTGGGCTCGACGGACACCGCGCTGCCGACCGTCATGCTCGTGCTGATCTGGATCCAGATCGGCTACCCGGTCGTCATCTTCATGTCCGCGCTGCAGCGGGTCGACCCCGAGCTGTACGAGGCGGCGGAGCTCGACGGCGCCGGCTGGTGGCACCGGTTCCGCGCCATCACGATCCCGCAGATCAAGCCCGAGACGTTCGTCATCACGCTCACCTGCACCGTGGCCGCGCTCAAGGTGTTCGGCCCGATCTACGTGCTGACCCGCGGCGGCCCCGAGTCGTCGACGCTCGTGCCGTCGTACTACTCGTACCTGAACTTCTTCGACAAGTCGAAGGTCGGCTACGGCGCCGCGATCGCGAACGTCCTGACGGTCCTGATCATCCTGATCGCCGTCGTCATCATGGTGCTGCAGGCCCGCAGCGCCCGCCGTGAGGAGGAGGGTCGCTGATGGCCGCCCCGATCGAGACGCTGCCCGCCGGCACCGCCGTCGGCACGGGCCGCCCGGTCCGCCCGCCGCGCGCCAAGGCCACCGACACCGACCGCCGGCACCGCCGCGGCACCGCGCGCTGGTTCGTGCTCGCCGCCGCCGTCCTGGTCGCCGTGGTCATGCTCGTGCCGTTCGTCATCATGGTGCTGAACGCGTTCAAGGCGCCGGCGGACTACTCGCAGAACGGCCCGCTGTCCTGGCCGGCGGAGTTCTACACCGAGGGCCTGCGCAACTTCTGGACGCGGGTCAACTTCCCCGAGAAGCTGGTCAACTCCGTCTGGATCTCGGGCGCGGTCGCGCTCTTCGCCGTCGTGCTGTCGCTGTTCAGCGCGTACGCGCTCGGCGTCGGCCGGGTCAGGGGCCGGATGTGGATCGTCACGCTGTTCCTGCTCGCGAACATGCTGCCGCAGGAGGTGCTGGTCTACCCGCTGTTCCAGATGGCGCAGGAGGTGGGCCTGTCCAACAACCAGTGGTCGGTCATCATCATCTTCACGGTCATCCAGGCCGCGTTCGGCACGTACCTGCTGTCCTCGGTGCTCGGCACGTTCCCGAAGGCGCTGCTCGAGGCGGCGTCCCTGGACGGCGCGGGCCGGTGGCGGACGTTGTGGGGCGTCGTGTTCCCCGTGGTCCGGCCGACGCTCAGCGTCCTGCTGATCTTCTTCTTCATCTGGACGTGGAACGAGTTCTTCATCCCGCTGGTCATGCTCACGACCAACGCCACCCAGACGATCCCGGTGGCCCTCGCCTCGCTGCAGGGCGACCGCATGATGGACGCCCCCACGACCAACGCGGGCGCCCTCGTCTCGATGATCCCGGCGATCGTCTTCTTCCTCATCTTCCAGCGCACACTGACCCGCGGGATCACCGCGGGCGCGGTCAAGTAAGGCAAGGGCAGCACCCATGAAGTTCACCGACGGCTACTGGCAGACCCTCCCCGGCGTCACGGTCCAGCGCCCGCGCGCGGTCGACGAGGTCGTGCTCGGCGAGCGGACGCTCACCGCGTACGCCGGCACCGGCCGCCTCGCCACCCGCGGCGACACCCTCAACCACCCGCTCATCACGATCACCCTCGACTCGCCCGCCGAGGGGGTGCTCGGCGTGACGATCGAGCACCACCAGGGCGGCGTCGACCACGGGCCCGCGTTCGGGCTCGCCGACGCGGCGCCGCACGTGGTCGTCGCCGGGCCGACCGACGACGACCCCCGCGCGTCCCTGACCACCGGCAACCTCACCGCCCGGGTGTCGACGACGGGGGAGTGGGCGCTCGACGTCGAGGTCGACGGCCGGGTCGTCACCGGCGCCACCTCCCGCGGCGTGGGCGTGGTCACCGACGCGGAGGGCCGGCCGTTCGTCCGCGAGCAGCTCGGCCTCGGCGTGGGCGACCACGTCTACGGCCTGGGCGAGCGGTTCACCCCGTTCGTGAAGAACGGCCAGACCGTCGACATCTGGAACGCGGACGGCGGCACGTCCTCGGAGCAGTCGTACAAGAACGTGCCGTTCTACCTGACCGATGCCGGCTACGGCGTGTTCGTCGACCACCCCGGACACGTCTCGTTCGAGATCGGCTCCGAGGTCGTGTCCCGGACCCAGTTCAGCGTCGCCGGCCAGCGGCTGCGCTACTACGTCATCGCGGGCCCGGAGCCCAAGGACGTGCTGCGCCGGTACACCGCGCTCACCGGCCGCCCGGCCGCCGTGCCGGACTGGTCGTACGGCCTGTGGCTGTCGACGTCGTTCACCACGGACTACGACGAGGCCACCGTCATGTCGTTCATCGACGGCATGGCCGAGCGCGGCCTGCCGCTGTCGGTGTTCCACTTCGACTGCTTCTGGATGCGCCGGTTCCACTGGTGCGACTTCGTGTGGGACCCGGCGACGTTCCCGGACCCCGAGGGCCTGCTTTCCCGGCTGCACGAGCGCGACCTGCAGGTGTGCGTCTGGATCAACCCGTACATCGCCCAGCGCTCGCACCTGTTCGCCGAGGGCGCCGAGCTCGGCTACCTGGTGAAGCGCGCCGACGGCTCGGTCTGGCAGTGGGACATGTGGCAGGCCGGCATGGGCCTGGTCGACTTCACCAACCCCGAGGCCACCGCCTGGTTCAAGGGCAAGCTGCGGGCCCTGCTCGACATGGGCGTCGACTGCTTCAAGACCGACTTCGGCGAGCGGATCCCGACGGACGTCGTCTGGCACGACGGCTCGGACCCCGAGCGGATGCACAACTACTACACGCACCTGTACAACAAGGCCGTCTTCGAGCTGCTCGAGGAGGTCAAGGGCGAGGGCGAGGCCGTGCTGTTCGCGCGGTCGGCCACCGCCGGCGGCCAGCAGTTCCCCGTGCACTGGGGCGGCGACTGCGAGTCGACGTTCGTGTCCATGGCGGAGTCGCTGCGCGGCGGGCTGTCGCTGGCGTCGTCCGGGTTCGGCTACTGGTCGCACGACATCGGCGGCTTCGAGGGCACGCCGGACGCCGCGGTGTTCAAGCGCTGGCTCGCGTTCGGACTGCTGTCCTCGCACTCCCGGCTGCACGGCTCGTCGTCGTACCGGGTGCCGTGGGCGTTCGACGAGGAGTCGGTCAAGGTCACGCAACGGTTCACCGAGCTCAAGCTGTCGCTGATGCCGTACCTGTCGGCGGTGGGCCGCGAGGCGCACACCGACGGCCTGCCGGTCATGCGGCCGCTGTTCCTCGAGTTCCCCGACGACCCGGGCGCCGCGACGGTCGACACCCAGTACGCGCTGGGGTCGTCGCTGCTGGTCGCGCCCGTGTTCACCGCGGAGGGCGACGTGGACGTCTACGTGCCCGAGGGGGAGTGGACGTCGCTGCTCGACGGCTCGACGGTGTCCGGCCCGCGGTGGCACCGGCAGCGGCACGGGTTCGACTCGCTGCCCGTGCTGGTCCGGCCCGGCACGCTGCTGCCGGTCGGCGCGCGCACCGACCGCCCGGACTACGACCACGCCGACGGCGTCACGCTCCGGGTGTTCGGCCTGGCGGACGGCGCCGAGGCGCGGACCACGGTCCGCGGGAAGGCAGGGGACGTCGAGTTCGTGGCGCGGCGCTCGGGGTCGACGGTCGTGGTCGAGGCCACGGGCGCGGTCCCGACGACGTGGCAGGTCGCGGCGGCCCTGGGCACGCCGCAGGCGGCCGAGGGCCCGCGCGCGGAGCTGACCCTCTCCGCCTGACCCGCCCCGGGCGGCAGCGTCGCCGAGTCTCCATCTCACGCCTGTGTCCGCCCCGCGCGACACAGTCCGACATCGGAGACTCGGCGACGCTGACCGCGTCAGCGGAGCGGCGCGCGGGCGATGCCGGGATCAGGGCGCGCGGGAGCGCTCCCATGGTCGTGTATCGTATCGATTCGACATCGCCGTCCCGCGGCTCACCCACCTGAACCGAGGAAGCTCCTGATGACCACATCCCGCCCCTCCGGGCGCACGTTCCCCGCCGACTTCCTCTGGGGGTCCGCCACCGCCGCGTACCAGATCGAGGGGGCCGCCACCGAGGGCGGCCGCGCGCCGTCCATCTGGGACACGTTCTCCGCGCGCCCGGGCGCCGTGCTCAACGGCGACACCGGCGCCGTCGCCGCCGACCACTACCACCGGGTCCCCGAGGACGTCGCGCTCATGCAGTCCCTCGGCCTGCAGGCCTACCGGCTGTCGATCGCCTGGCCGCGCGTGCAGCCGACCGGGTCGGGGGAGTGGAACGCCGAGGGGCTGGCGTTCTACACCGACCTCGTCGACCGGCTGATCGCCGCCGGCATCAAGCCGGTCGTCACGCTCTACCACTGGGACCTGCCGCAGGCCCTGGAGGACGAGGGCGGCTGGACGAACCGCGAGACCGCCTACCGGTTCGCCGACTACGCCCGCAAGCTCGCCGAGGTGCTGGGCGACAAGGTGACGGTGTGGACCACGCTCAACGAGCCGTGGTGCTCCGCGTACCTGGGCTACGCCTCCGGCGTGCACGCCCCGGGCCGCACCGAGCAGGGCGCCTCGCTCGCCGCCGTGCACCACCTCAACCTCGCGCACGGCCTCGCGGCCCTCGCGATCCGGGAGGTGCTGGGCGACGCCGCGCAGGTGTCGATCACGCTCAACCTGCACGTGACCCGCGCCGCGTCCGACGCACCCGAGGACGTCGAGGCGAAGCGCCAGGTCGACACCGTCGCCAACGAGGTGTTCCTGCAGCCGCTGCTCGAGGGCCGGTACCCCGAGAACGTGTTCGCCCAGACGGCCGCCGTGTCCGACTGGTCGTTCGTGCAGGACGGCGACCTGGAGCTCATCCGGCAGCCGATCGACCTGCTCGGCATCAACTACTACTCGACGGGCCGGGTGCAGCGGCTGCACGGCGAGCCGGTCGTCGGCGACGGCAGCCCCGGCGTCGACGGGCACAAGTCGTCGGTGGTCAGCCCGTGGGTGGGCTGCGACGACGTCGAGTGGCTGCCGCAGCCGGGCCCGCACACCGCGATGGGCTGGAACATCGAGCCCCAGGGCCTGACCGACCTCCTGCTCGAGATGCACGAGCGGTACCCGTCGATCCCGCTGGCCGTCACCGAGAACGGCGCGGCGTTCGCCGACGAGGTGTCCGCCGACGGCCGGGTGCACGACCTCGACCGCGTCGAGTACCTGCACGACCACATCGACGCCGTCGGCGCCGCGATCGACGCCGGCGCGGACGTGCGCGGCTACTTCGTGTGGTCGCTGATGGACAACTTCGAGTGGGCGTACGGGTACGACCGCCGGTTCGGCATCGTGCGGGTCGACTACGACACGCTCGAGCGGACGCTCAAGGACTCGGCGCTCTGGTACCGGGACCTCGTCGCCACGCGGACGATCGCGCCCGCGGAGTCGGCGGCCGGGCTGTCCTGACGCCGGTCCGGGCCTCGCCCGGGACCGCACGCACGCCGGAGGACAATCGGGGACGTGCCGTCCTCCCGCCGCTCCGGCAAGCGCCCCTACGCCGCCGAGCACGTCCCGCTCGACCTCGATTGGGTGCGCGGCGGCCGCACGTCCGAGGAGGCGGCCGACGGCGCGTGGACCGTGCAGCGCGTCGGCGGGTCCGACCGCACGTTCCGCT
Source organism: Cellulomonas sp. GbtcB1 (assembly GCF_019091725.1). Classification (NCBI taxonomy): domain Bacteria; kingdom Bacillati; phylum Actinomycetota; class Actinomycetes; order Micrococcales; family Cellulomonadaceae; genus Cellulomonas; species Cellulomonas sp. GbtcB1. Next base: position 20,445 of record NZ_JAGXJG010000066.1, read on the forward strand.
GCCCGGGCTGCGACCAGGAGATCGCGCCGGGCACGCCGCACATCGTCGCCTGGCGGTCGGACGGGCTGTTCGGCGCCGACTCCGCGCTGGCCGACCGCCGGCACTGGCACTCCGCGTGCTGGTCGGCGCGGCACCGGCGGGGACCGACGCGGCGCTGACCACCCGGACTACGCTCGACCGCGATGACCACCGCAGCCGCACCCACGCCCATCCGGTCGCTGACCGTCCTGCCCGCGCACCGGGAGGAGGTCGAACTGCACACCGCCGACGGCCTCACGCTCGTCGGCGAGCTGGCGCTCCCGGTCGACGCCGACGGCACCCCGCGCACCCCCGCGGCCACGCTCGTGACGCTGCACCCGCTGCCGACGCACGGCGGCTACATGGACTCGCACGTGCTGCGGAAGGCCGCCTGGCGGCTGCCGGCGCTCGCCGACGTCGCGGTCCTGCGGTTCAACACCCGCGGGACGTCCAGCCCTCGCGGGACCAGCGAGGGCGCGTTCGACGGCGGCGTGGCGGAGAAGTTCGACGTGCACGCCGCGATCGAGCTCGCCGAGTTCCGCGACCTGCCGCACCCGTGGCTCGTCGGCTGGTCCTTCGGCACCGAGCTCGCGCTCATGCACGGCCTCGACCCCGCCGTCGAGGGCGCCGTCCTGCTGTCGCCGCCGCTGCACCGGGCGACCGACGCGGACCTGGACGCCTGGGACGCCGACGGCAAGCCGCTGGTCGTGCTGGTCCCCGAGCACGACGACTACCTGCGCCCCGCCGAGGCCCGCGAGCGGTTCGCCCGGGTGCACCAGGCGGAGGTGATCGGCGTCGACGGCGCCAAGCACCTGTGGGTCGGGGAGCCGTACGTGCGGCGCGTGCTCGACGAGATCGTCCGGCACGTGCGCCCGGGCCTGCCGGTGCCGCTGCCGACCACCTGGGACGGGCCGAGCGAGCAGGCCGAGGCGCCCGCCGTCCCGCAGTCGCCCGACGGCGAGGCGTTCGCCGGATCCGACCAGGAGGACGCATGACCGCCACCGTCACGCTGCACGCGCTGCGACCCGGCACGGGGCTGCCGCTCGTCCTGCTGCACGCCTTCCCGCTCGACTCCCGGATGTGGGACGACGTCGCCCCGCTGCTGGACGGCCCGGTCCTGGCGGTCGACCTGCCCGGGCTGGGCGCGGCCCAGGGGGTCGCGCTGCCGGAGCCGTCGCTCGAGGCCGCGGCGGACGCGGTGGCGGCCGTCCTCGCCGAGGCGGGGCACCGGGGCGCGGTCGTCGCGGGGCTGTCGATGGGCGGCTACGTCGCCCTCGCGCTGGCCGAGCGGCACCCCGGGCTCGTCGCCGGGCTGGGGCTGCTGGACACCAAGGCGACCGCCGACACCGACGAGGCCCGCGCGAACCGGCTGCGGGTCGCCGACGCCGTGGAGTCGAGCGGCACCGTCGACGAGGTGCTGCCCATGGCCACCGCGCTGCTCGGCGCGGCGTCCCGGGAGCGGCCCGAGCTCGTCGCGCGGCTGGAGGCGCTGATCGGCGCGCAGCCGCCCGCCGGGGTGGCCTGGTCGCAGCGCGCGATGGCCGCGCGGCCGGACCGCACCGCGGTGCTCGCGGGGTTCCGCGGGCCGGCGCTCGTGCTCGTGGGCGACGAGGACCAGCCGACGCCGGTCGCCGAGGCGCGGGGGATGGCGGCGGCGCTCGGCGTCGAGGCCGTGGTCGTGCCGGGCGCCGGGCACCTCACCGCCGTCGAGGCGCCGGGCGCGGTCGCGGCCGCGCTGGGGGAGCTGCTGGGGCGCGCACGGGGCTGGGCCCGGCGCCGGCCGGGTAAGTCGGG
>NZ_JAGXJG010000648.1:0-231 GCF_019091725.1 Cellulomonas sp. GbtcB1
CGTCTGTTCTTTGAGAACTCAACAGTGTGCCTAGTAGTTGATGCCAAGATGGTTCATCGGCTCGGGTGGCCGCCCTCGGTCTGGGGGTGGTTGTTCGGTGTCGGTGGGTCTTGGTTGATACGGAAGTCGTTCCCGACCCCGTCGGGTGGCTTCCTTAGCAGCCGAATTGACTGATCCTCGCTCGCCAGCGGGTGGGGGTCGTTTCGTGTGTCGGTGGATCGCCGCTTTCGG
>NZ_JAGXJG010000649.1:0-231 GCF_019091725.1 Cellulomonas sp. GbtcB1
CGTCTTGACGCACGACAGCAGGGGGTCCGGGTCCCGGCGCTGGTCGGCGACGTTGACGTGCGCGGGGGCGTACCCGCCCTCGGCCACCGGGCCCGCGGGCCGGCGCGGGGTCGCGGCCGAGAACCCGCCGTTGCGCCCGGACGTCCACTGCATCGGCGTCCGGACCGCCAGCCGGCCGTCCGGGGCCGCGGTCTCGCCCAAGCCCATCTTCTCCCCCTAGAACAACACCGG
>NZ_JAGXJG010000650.1:0-231 GCF_019091725.1 Cellulomonas sp. GbtcB1
GATCCACCGCGCCGCGCACCCGCCCGTCGGCCCCCCGCGGGCCGCCGGGCGGTGCCGTCCCCGGGCGTACCCTGGTCCGCATGAACCTCGGTCCTGCGCTCGCCGCGCTCATCCCGTCCGTCGGCGTCGGGGGGATCTTCTGGATCGCCATCCGCGCGCTCATCCACGCCGATCGCACGGAACGCGCGGCTTTGGCGCGCATGGATCGCGAGGACGCGGCGCGCGCGAATG
>NZ_JAGXJG010000651.1:0-231 GCF_019091725.1 Cellulomonas sp. GbtcB1
GGACGCGGGCGCCCCCGCCGCCGGGTCGTCCACGGGCTGGCACGCCGCCGACCCCGAGCCGGGCTTGTCCCCCGCCGCCGCCCGGGTCGCCGACGCGCTCGCCGCGCGGTTCGCGTGGGCGAGCGGGATCGTGCCGGGGCTCGAGGGGTTCGCCGACCCCGTCGCGGCCCTCGCCGTGCGCACCCGGCTGCTCGGAGACGTGCCGCCCCGGCAGCGCGTGCCCGGCGTCCT
>NZ_JAGXJG010000652.1:0-231 GCF_019091725.1 Cellulomonas sp. GbtcB1
GTCCACCGCGCCCGAGGACCCCGTGCAGGCGTTCTCCGGCCCCGCCGGCGCCGCCACCGAGGACGTGGGCGTGCCGCTGCCGGAGGTGCCGGAGGGCGCAGCCGACCCCGGGACCGCCCCGCCGCTCCCCGACGGCGTCGCAGTCGCGGGCTCCGGCTGGCCGACCGTCGTCACGCTGAGCGACGTCGACGTCGCGGGCCTGGTCGGCGGGGACGCCGCCTCGCTCGCCAC
>NZ_JAGXJG010000653.1:0-231 GCF_019091725.1 Cellulomonas sp. GbtcB1
GCGCACCATCGTCTGTCCCGCGCCGACCCCGTCGATCTGCGCGGCCATCAGCTCCTGCAGGTGCGCCTCGACGCCGTCCTTGATCAGACCGGGGCCGACGCCCAGGTCGTGGTCGGAGTCGTGCAGCACCTCGTGCACCTCGATGACCAGCCGGCCGTCGCTCTTGGTGTGCTGCACGGTCCACACCTGGGCGACGCCGCGCTCGAGCGCCTCGCCCGCGGCGTCCTCGGT
>NZ_JAGXJG010000654.1:0-231 GCF_019091725.1 Cellulomonas sp. GbtcB1
GTCGCGGGGCCGGTGCTGGTGCTGCTCGCGGACGTGGCGGCGCGGGTGCTGCTGTGGCCGGGCGAGCTTCCGGTGGGCGTCGTGACGGCGTTCGTGGGCGCGCCGGTGCTGATCGCGCTGGTGCGGCGGCGGGAGGCGGCCGGGCTGTGGCGGGCGTGCGGGTGGCGGCGACGCCCGGGGGCCTGCGCGGCCGCGACCCGCGGCGCCGGTCCCGCGCCGCCGGGGCCGGCC
>NZ_JAGXJG010000655.1:0-231 GCF_019091725.1 Cellulomonas sp. GbtcB1
CGGCTCGCCGCCCGCGGGGGCGAACAGGCGGATCTGGTTGCTGTCGTCGTCGCCGGCGAGGAAGTGGCCGTCGCCCACGTCGTACGCGGCCGAGGCGTCGGACATGCCGACGTAGGCCGCTGCGGTCGGGGCGGCCAGCGCAGCGGAGACCCAGTAGTCGAGCACCGAGGTCGCGGTGCGGCCGTCGGCGGTCGTGGCGGTGGCCGTGATCGGGGCGCGACCGGCGGCCGT
>NZ_JAGXJG010000656.1:0-231 GCF_019091725.1 Cellulomonas sp. GbtcB1
TTGCCCGCCCGCCGGGCGGGGCGGGGCGGACCGGGCCCGCGGGGTGCGGGGGCGGGGGGTGGCCGGGCGCGTGACCGACTGCTGCGGGGCGCCGGTGCGCGGGGTGGCGGGCGTGCGGGCGGCGGGCGCCTGACCCGCGGACGGACGGGTCGCCGGGGTCGCACCCGATCGGGTCGCGGGGGCGCCGCCCGAGCGCGGGGCCGGAGCGGGCGAGCGCGGCACGCTCGCGGT
>NZ_JAGXJG010000657.1:0-231 GCF_019091725.1 Cellulomonas sp. GbtcB1
GGCCCCGCCGGCAGGCCGGCGCGCATCCCGCCGCCCCAGCGCGGGGCGCCGCGGAGGCCGCCCACGAAGAACCGGGGCGGGGCGGCGTCGTCGAGCCCCCGGCGCCGCTGCCGGCCGCCGGGCGCGCCGGAGCCGCGTCCGTCGGGGCGGGTGCCGGGCGCGCTGCCCACCGCTCCATGGTCCCCGCCGGACGCCGCCGGGCGGCCGAACCGGCCCGGCGCGCCGCGGGGT